>NZ_JBEOVM010000038.1:0-56244 GCF_040295505.1 Streptomyces sp. NPDC002790
GCACGCTCGCGGCGTTGCCGAAACGCCCGAATAGCTCCGCTATTAGGGCGCTCCGGCGCCATGCGATCGCACGCACCAGACGCCGCGTGGCCCGCCCTTCGGGCGGACGACGGGACTTTCGATACACGCCCTAGTAGCGCTGCGCCTTCGCCACGCTCGCCTTGAGGTGCGGCTCGGGGGGCTTGGTGCTGATTGCCAGTGGCTGCGCCCTGTCCCCCGACTTCAGGTCCTTGGCGCCGACGACCTTGGTCTCGACCACCTTGCCGTCGGAGTCGCTGAAGTCGACCTGCACCGCGTACGAGGCGGTCTTGTCGGTGGTGTTGGTGATGTGGACGACGACGGCGCGCACGCCCTTCGTTTCCGAGAGGCGCTTGCCGGTCAGCTCGACGTCGCGCACCGCGTTGCCCTGCCCGTCGGCCTTGTCCAGCTGCTTGGTGAACTCCTGCCGCTTGCGCTCCACGTCGGCCGAGACGGACGCCTCGAACTGGCTGGCCCGCGCCGAGGCCGACTTGGCGGCCGCGGACGTGGAGGCCTTGATCGACGCCTTCTTCGACGCCAGCGCCGAGGGCGGCGTACCGGAGAACCTCGACGCGTCCGGTGAGCTGGCGGAGGCGCTGGCACTCGCACCCGTGTCCTCGTCGTTTCCCGAGCCGCATGCCGCGAGCGCCAGCACACCCGCGAGGGCGCAGGCGATCGGCGCGACCGTCGTCCGCCCGCGCATCAGAACCTCAACACCGCGGCGACGCGCCCGGCGTCCGCGAGGGTGTCGTCGGGGACGAACACCACCTCCGCGCCGGTCTCCAGGGCGGATTCGACGACCTCGTCGACGATGTCGTGCACGGCGTCGAGATCGTCATCGGCGGCCGGTTCCAGGTGGCCGTCGCCGGCCCGCACGGTGATCCGGTAGTTCTCCTCGACGACGAGCCGGCGGATCCGCCCGTCCTGGGCCTCCTGCCACACCTCGTCCACGCCCGCCGCGTACTTCTTCTCGCCGCGCGCCTGCTCCAGCTGGTCCAGCGCCTCGGCGACGGCCAGCCGCGCCGCTTCGTCCCGGGCCGGGGCCACCGCCTGCGCGACCTCCTCCGGGGTGCCCTGCGCGAGCCCGCCGACCGCCACCTCGATCGCCCCCTTCGCGGCGCTGCCGACCTCCGTCAGAAGGGTCAGCGCGGCCGACTCCCCGGTGACGTAGAGCGGCCTCGGTTCCTCGCCGAGGACGTCGCTCAGCTCGGTGTCCGCGTCCCGGAAGAACTGCCGGGTCTGCTCGTCCCGGAAGGTGCTGGGCACGTCGCCGATGCGCTCCTTGCGTTCGGCGTCCGGGTCCTCGAGGCTGCGGGTCAGCGGGAAGCCGTGCTCCGTGTTCTCGGTGACGCGGTCGCCGCGGCCGTCCCACAGCGTGATCCGGTCGGCGGCCAGGGCCAGCACCCAGTAGGGGCGCCGCGCGGCGTCGGCGGCGACCAGGTTCCGGGTCAGGAAGGTGTCGGCGACCACGACCCGCTCGGGGACGCCGCGGTCGACGGCCCATGTCTGATGCTCACCGGGCGCCGCGAAGACGATGAGGCCGTCGCGCGCCTGGGCGGGGTCGACCTCCTCGACCGCGGCCCGCAGCTGCGCGACGACATCCTCCTGGCGTTCCTTCGTCACCGCGGGATCCGCCGACAGCTGGCGCTCCGCCTCGCTGACGAGGTTGCCGAGCCGGACCGGGTCCTGACTGTTCTCCGGTCGTCGCCGATGAGTGGGCATCGCCAGGGACACGGCGGGATAGGAGCGCGGCTCGCGCAGCTCCCGAAGGATCACCGGGGTCAATGAGGAATGCATGGGTGCTTGTCCTTCTCCTGAGACGGCTCGCACCATGCTGCCCACAACTCGCACAATCGGCCATTTGGGATGGACATGTTGTGACACTCGAACCGTACGAAAAGGTGCAGTTCTCAACGTATTCGTAGAAAACTGTTCTCCGAGCGTCCCGGCTCCCACGCACCGCGAACCGAAGGGGATGTGATGGAGCAGCAGGCCTCTACGGAGTCCCAGGCCTCCCCACCACCCGCGAAACTCGCCCTGTTCACCCTCACCACCATGGTCATCGGCTCCATGGTCGGCGCCGGGGTGTTCTCCCTGCCGGCGCGCTTCGCCGAGCAGACCGGGGTGGCGGGAGCGCTCATCTCCTGGGCGATCGCCGGTACGGGCATGCTCATGCTCGCCTTCGTCTTCCAGTCCCTCGCCGTACGCAGGCCCGATCTGGACGCGGGCGTCTACGCCTATGCCAAGGCGGGCTTCGGCGAATACGTGGGCTTCTTCTCCGCCTTCGGCTACTGGGCCAGCTCGTGCGTCGGCAACGTGACGTACTGGGTGCTGATCATGTCGACGATCGGCACGATCTGGTCGGGGCTCGGCGAGGGTGACACCGCGCTCGCGGTGATCCTCTCCTCCGTGGGCCTGTGGGCGTTCTTCCTGATGATCCGCCGGGGCGTGAAGGAAGCCGCGGCCATCAACAGGATCGTGACCGTGGCGAAGGTCGTCCCGATCGTCATCTTCGTGATCCTGGCGCTCGTCTTCTTCGATCCCAGCGTCTTCGCCGAGAACTGGGGCGGCGCCGACTACGCGGGATCCTTGTTCAGCCAGGTCAAGGGCACGATGCTGGCCACCGTCTTCGTCTTCCTCGGCGTGGAGGGCGCCAGCGTCTACTCGCGGCATGCCAAGCGCCGCGAGGACGTCGGCAGGGCCACGATCCTCGGCTTCCTCAGCGTCTTCGCGATCTTCGCCTCCGTCGTGATCGTCTCCTACGGGATCATGCCGATGAGCGAGATCGCCGAGCTGCGTCAGCCGTCCATGGCCGGTGTCCTGGAGGACGCGGTCGGCACCTGGGGCAAGGTCTTCATCAGCGTCGGCCTCATCGTGTCCGTGCTCGGCGCCTATTTGGCGTGGACGCTGATGGCCGCCGAGGTGCTGTTCGTCGCCGCGAAGGACGACGACATGCCGCGCTTCCTGCGCCGAGCCAACCCCGCGGACGTGCCGGTGCCCGCCCTGCTGATGACCACGATCCTGACCCAGGTCGTGCTCGTGGTCACCGCGTTCTCCGACGACGCCTTCAACTTCGCGCTCGATCTGACCAGCGCCCTCTCCCTGATCCCGTATCTGCTCGCGGCCGCGTTCGCCGCGAAGATCGGCATGCGAGCCGATCCGCTCACCGCGGGCGGCCGCACCTCGAGCCGTGAACTGACCATCGCGTGGGTGGCCGTGCTCTACACGGCGTTCCTGCTGTACGCGGCGGGGCTGAAGTTCGTCCTCGTCTCGCTGATCTTCTACGCGCCGGCCACCATCCTGTTCGTGATGGCCCGCCGCGAGCAGCGCCGCCGCCTGTTCTCGCCGCGTGAACTCGTCATCCTCGCCGTCTCCGTGATCGGCGCGGTGGTCGGCATCGTCGCCCTGGCCGCCGGCTGGATCAGCCTGTGACCGCCCCGTCCCATCCTCTTCCCGGGAGGCACCCCGTGACCGACCCCGTCAGCTCCGCTCCCGCCGCCTACGGCGTCCACTCCGAGGTGGGCCGGTTGCGCAAGGTCCTCGTCTGCGCGCCGGGGCTCGCGCACCGCAGGCTGACCCCGACCAACGCGGACGACCTGCTGTTCGACGACGTGATGTGGGTGGAGAACGCCCAGCGCGACCACGCCGACTTCGTCAACAAGCTGCGCGGGCGCGGCGTCGAGGTCGTCGAGCTGCACGAGCTGCTCGCGGAGACGATGGCGATCCCGGAGGCGAAGTCCTGGCTCCTGGACCGGAAGATCGTGGCGAATCAGGTCGGGCTCGGCCTGATCGACGACACTCGCGCGTTCCTGGAGGGCCTCGATCACCGGCAGCTCGCCGAGTACCTCATCGGCGGGCTCGCCACCACCGACCTGCCCGACGACTACCGCTCCCCGTACGTGAACCTGGCGCGCGAAACCACGGGCGTGCGCGAGTACTTGATGCCGCCGCTACCCAACACCCTCTACACCCGAGACACCACCTGCTGGCTGTACGGCGGCCTCACCCTCAATCCGCTGTACTGGCCCGCGCGGCACGACGAGACGCTGCTGATGAAAGCGGTCTACCAGTTCCACCCGGACTTCGCGGGCTCGACCGTGTGGTGGGGTGATCCCGAACGGGACTGGGGGCAGGCGAGCTTCGAGGGCGGCGACATCATGCCCGTCGGCAAGGGCGTCGTCCTGATGGGCATGAGCGAGCGCACCTCCCGGCAGGCCATCACACAGGTCGCGGCCTCCCTCTTCGAGCGCGGCGCCGCCGAGCACGTCATCGTCGCCGGGATGCCGAAGCTGCGCTCCGCGATGCACCTGGACACCGTCTTCACCTTCGCCGACCGCGACATCGTCACCCTCTACCCGAAGATCATGGACGCGGTGCACACGTTCTCGCTGCGCCCCAGCGACAAGGCACCCGGCCTGGAGATCACCGACGAGCGCTCGGCCGCGTTCACCGACGTCGTCGCGAAGGCCCTCGGCATCGGCGACCTCCAGGTCATCGAGACGGGCGGCGACGTGTACGCGTCCGAGCGCCAGCAGTGGGACAGCGGCAACAACGCGGTGGCCCTCGAACCCGGCGTGGTCTTCACCTACGACCGCAACACCCAGACGAACACGCTGCTGCGCAAGGCGGGTGTCGAGGTCATCACCATCGTCGGCGCCGAACTCGGCCGGGGGCGCGGCGGCGGCCACTGCATGACCTGCCCCATCATCCGGGACCCGCTCCACTATTGAGGCGGCCCCCGGACAGGTACCTTCGAGGGCATGGAGAAGGTCACGCTCCATCCGCTGCTCCGCGTGGTGGCCCTCGTCGTGGCCACTCTCGCCACACTGACCGTGTGCGTCACGGCCACCGTCCGCGGCACGCTGCTCGACCCCGGCTTCCACGCCGCCGTCCTCGACGAGCAGCACGCCTACGACCGGCTCTACAACGAGGTCCTGGTCGACCCGAAGGCGTCCCCGGTCACCCGCGATCTGCTGGCCCGGCTCGCGGTGCCGGAGGCCCAGATCACCTCCAACCTGAAGCTGGTGCTGCCGCCCGACACGCTGCGCGACCTGACCCGGCAGCAGGTCGACGCGGTGGTCGGCTATCTGAACGGCGACCGTGAGGACCTGCGCCTCGTCGTCGACCTGCGCCCGGTCCTCGCCAACCTCGGCGACCTGGCGCACACCTATTTCGGGGATCTTGTCGCGGGCGTCCAGAACCGCTCCGAGCCCGACTTCGAGCGGTTCCGGTCGACGCTCGCCGACGAGGCGCGCGAGCTCGCCGCCGGGCGTGCGCCCGACGACCTGCCGCGGCTGCCGCTGACACCGGACCAGGCGAGCCGCGTCACCGACGCCCTGCTCGCCCTCGTACCGGCCGGGGAGCGCAAGGACCTGCGCCCGGAGGTCGAGACGGCGCTCGCGGAGGGAGACGTCGGCACCGCGCTCGCCGCAGTCGCCCCGGCCACCGTCACGGACCGCGTCCAGAGCGCGACGGCCCAGCTCCGCACGCTCGTCGACGGCGGCACCTGGGACCTGACGGACACCCTCGAGGCCTCCGGCAACGACCTGTCCGGTCTGCACGACGCGCGCCCGTACACGGCGGTCGGCCTCGGAGTGCTCGAAATCGTGGCGGCGGCGCTCCTGTTGGTGTCCCTTGCGGCGCTGTGGCTGCTCGCTCCGCGGCAGCCGGGGCGCCGACTGGTCCTGCTCGGGATTCCGCTCCTGGCCGGCGGGGTGCTCGCCGGGCTGGCCGCCTGGGTGACGCGCCTGGTCACCGACGGGCGGATCGTCGCGCCTCCCGACTCGTGGCCGCCGAGCCTGACCCGCCTCGTCGACGACGTGCAGCGCGCCGCGGTCGGTCACCTCACCGGCACCGCGCTGTGGGCCGCGCTCGTGCCCGTGCTCGCCGGGGCGCTTCTCGCCGGTGTCGGCCTGCTCATGCGGACCGGGCTCGCCGGCCGGGTTCCGCGGGTGGCGCGGGAGCGGCTCGGGTCGCCGCGGCGGACGGTCGGCCTGGGGTTCGGGGCGGCGTGCGTGGCGGTCGCGGGGATGGTCCTGATGCCGCTGGCCGCGTCACCCGCGGCGGCCCGCGAGTGCGAGGGCAGCACCGAACTGTGCGACCGCCCCTACGACGAGGCCACGTACCTGACCGCGCACAACGCGATGTCGACGACCGCCGACCACTTCATCGGGCCGCTCCAGGACCCGCGTATCAGCACGCAGTTGGACCACGGGGCGCGCGCCCTGCAGCTGGACACCTACCGCTGGGAACGGCCCGAGGAGATCGCCGAGCGTCTCGACGAATCCGACTTCACGGCCGAGCAGCGGGCGCTGGTGAGGTCCGCGGTCAACCGGATCAATCCACCGCGCAAGGGGCTGTGGCTGTGCCATTCGGTGTGCCGGGCCGGGGCGATCTCCCTGGTGCCGGTGTTGCGCGAGATCGGCGACTGGATGAAGGACCACCCGAATGAGGTGGTCAGCCTGATCATCCAGGACGCCATCTCCGCAGAGGACACCCAAAAGGCCTTCCACCAGGCCGGTTTGGACGAGCTGGTCCGCCGGCCGGACGCCGATCCGGCGAAGCCGTGGCCGACGCTCGGCGAGATGATCGACAGCGGCCGGCGTCTGGTCGTGTTCGCCGAGAAGGCGGACGGCCCGGCCCCCTGGTACCGCAACTTCTACCGCTACGGCATGGAGACCCCGTTCACTTTCCGCTCCCCTGACCAGATGAGCTGCGTCCCGCACCGCGGCGGCGACGACAAGCGGCTGTTCCTCCTCAACCACTTCATCACCAACAACGGCGGCAGCCGCATCGACGCGGGCGAGGTCAACGCCCGCCGCTACGTCCTCGACCGGGCACACCGCTGCGAACGCGCACGCGGCAGGCCGGTCAACTTCGTGGCGGTCGACTACGCGACGATCGGGGACGCGCAGGGGGCGGTGGACGCGCTCAACGAGGGCCGCTGAGCGACGACTACCGGGCCTCCTGGCGAGGGGGACCGCCCCGCGTGATAGTTTCGCCGAGCCAGTCGTACCTTTGTGTGTTTTTCTACGCACACGGGTCAGGGAATCCGGTGGGAAGCCGGAACTGACGCGCAGCGGTGAGGGTGACGGGCGGAGCCACTGCCACTGGGCCGGCACATCGGTCTGGGAAGGCGCTTCGCGCGGACGACCCCGAGTCCGAAGACCTGCTGGCGGCCTCCAGTGCCGCGTGGCGTGGAGGCGGACCATAGGCCGGCTCCGCGTATGAGCCCTGGACGCGAAGGAACCTCCGTGCTGTTCGCACGTCAACTCCGCCGATGTGCCCCGCTGTTGGCGGGCGCTCTGCTGCTCTCCGGGTGCGGCACGACCGCCGCCGTCGAGGACGGTGCCGCCGGTGGCGGCGGTGTCACGCTCGACAATTGCGGCCAGAAGGTGCGGGTCACGCATGCCCCGCGCCGCGCCGTCGCCCTCGATCAGGGGTCCGCCGAGATCATGCTCTCGCTCGGCCTCGAGGACCGGATGGTCGGCACCGGCACCTGGACCGACCCGGTACCCAAGGAGCTGGCGAAGGCCAATGCGAAGGTGCCGCGCCTCGCCGACCGCTACCCGTCGCTCGAGAAGGTCCTCGGCACCGAACCGGACTTCGCCGCGGCCTCGTTCACGTACACCCTCGGCAAGGGCGGTGTGGCGCCGCGCGCGGAGTTCGAGAAGCTCGGCGTGCCCACGTACCTTTCCCCCAGCGACTGCGTGGGCAAGGACAACGGCGACGGGGACGGGGTACGGACCAAGACTCTGGGGCTCGACGTCGTGTACGGGGAGATTCGCGATCTGGCGCGCGTCTTCGATGTCGAGGAGCGCGGCGAGAAGCTCATCGGCACGCTCAAGTCCCGGGTGCGGAAGGCCACTTCCGGGATCGACGCGCATGGAGTGGACGTCCTGTACTGGTTCGCCAACTCCGACTCGCCCTATATGGCGGGCTGTTGCGGCGCCCCCGGCGTCGTCACCAAGGAGCTCGGGGCGCGCAACGTCTTCGACGACACGCACGCGGAGTGGCCACAGGTCAACTGGGAGACGGTCGCGGACCGCGATCCGGACGTGCTGGTCATCGGCGATCTGACGCGCCGCTCGCAGTCGGCCGAGTCGGCCGCGCAGAAGATCAAGTTCCTGGAGTCCGACCCCGTCACCAAGCACATGACCGCCGTGAAGAAGAAGCGGTACGTGCGGCTGAGCGGGCAGGCGATGAACCCGACCATCCGGACGGTCGACGGCGTGGAGCGGGTGGCCGCGGGGCTGCGCGAGTTCGGCCTCACGCGGTGACGGCTCGCACGGTCGCGGCCCCCGCGGTCACGGCGGCGCAGCCGAAGGCCTCGCCCCGGATCACCCTTCGCGCCACGCTCGCCTGGGCGGCCGGCATCGCCGCGCTGTGCGCCTCGGTCGCCTTCGCCATCACCCTCGGGCCCGCGCGGATTCAGGTCGGCGACGTGTGGGCGGCGGTGGGCGACCGGATGGGCCTCGCGACCTCGGACCTCTCGCCGATCCGGGACGGCATCGTATGGAATCTACGGCTGCCGCGGACGCTGCTCGCGGCGGTGTGCGGGGCGGGGCTCGCGGTGTGCGGGACGGTGCTTCAGGCGCTGCTGCGCAATCCGCTGGCCGATCCGTTCGTACTCGGTGTCTCCTCGGGCGCGTCGACCGGAGCCGTACTCGTCGTCGTGCTCGGCCTTGGCGGGGGTGCCATCTCGGTGTCGGGCGGCGCGTTCGTCGGCGCCGTCTGCTCGTTCGCGCTGGTGCTGGTGTTGAGTCACACGCTGGGCGGCAGCACCGACCGTGTGGTGCTGTGCGGGGTCGCGGCGATGCAGCTGTTCTCGGCGCTGACCTCGTTCGTGGTACTGACGTCGGCGGACGCGGAGACGACGCGCGGCGTGCTGTTCTGGCTGCTCGGCTCGCTCAGCGGGGTCGGCTGGACCGAGGTGTGGATGTGCCTGGCCGTGCTCGCCGTGACGCTCGTGGTGTGTCTGGCGTACGGGCGCACCCTCGACGCGTTCGCCTTCGGCGCGGAGGCGGCTGCCACCCTCGGTGTCCGGGTGGCCCGCACCCGGATCGTGCTGCTGTGCGTGACGGCGCTGCTGACGGCGGCCCTGGTCAGCGCGGCGGGGGCGATCGGCTTCGTCGGCCTGGTGCTGCCGCACGCGGCGCGCGCCCTGGTGGGTCCGGGGCACACCCGGCTGCTGCCGGTGACGGCGCTCGCCGGGGCGGTGTTCCTGGTGTGGGTGGACACGGTGGCGCGGACGGTGCTCGAACCGCAGGAGGTTCCGGTGGGTGTGGTGACATCGCTGATCGGTGTACCGGCGTTCGTGCTGGTGCTGTACCGCGGGCGGGGTGTGCGGTGAGCCTTTCCCAGCAGGGGTTGCGTGCGGAGCGTGTGTCATGGTCGCCGGGCGGCCCGCTGGTACTCGACGGGGTGTCCGTGACGCCGGAGCCCGGCACCGTCACCGGCGTCCTCGGCCCCAACGGATCGGGCAAGTCGACGCTGCTCCGCCTGCTGTCCGGGGTGCTCGCCCCGGCCAGCGGCATCGTCACCCTCGACGGCGATCCGCTCGCCTCCGTGGGCCGCAGGCAGGCCGCGCGGCGCATCGCCATGGTGCAGCAACAGTCCGACGCCCAGGTCGAGTTGACCGTCGCCGACGTCGTGCGGCTCGGCCGGGTCCCGCACCGCCGCGCCTGGCAGCCCGCGTCGGCGGCGGACGAGGCGGCGGTCCGCGACGCCCTCGACCGCAGTGGCCTCGCCGACCGGGCGCACCGCTTGTGGCACACGCTGTCGGGGGGCGAACGCCAGCGGGTACAGATCGCCCGCGCCCTGGCGCAGGAACCGCGCGAGCTGCTGCTGGACGAGCCGACGAACCACCTCGACATCCAGCACCAGCTCGAACTCCTCGACCTCATCGGCACGCTGGGTATCACGTCCGTCGTCGCTCTGCACGACCTGAACCTCGCCGCCACCTACTGCGCGCGCGTCGTCGTGCTGTGCGAGGGCCGGGTCGTGGCGGCCGGTGAACCCGGCGACGTACTCACCGAGGGACTCATCGCCGACGTGTACGGGGTGCGCGCCGAGGTCACCCGCCCCGGCGCCCGCCCGCACATCCGCTATCTGGGCACCACTGCGACCGGCTGAGTCACTCGAAGCGCTCCGTGTCCCCCGCGCCGGCCCGTACGATCTCGGCCTCCCCGTCGGAGAAGTCGATGACCGTGGTGGGCACGGTGCCGCAGTCGCCGGAGTCCACGACGGCGTCCACCTGGTGGTCGAGGAGCTCCTTGATCTCCCAGCCCTGGGTGAGCGGCTCCTCCTCGCCGGGCAGCAGCAGTGTGCTGGACAGCAGCGGCTCGCCGAGCTCGGTCAGCAGGGCCTGCGTCACCACGTGGTCGGGGATGCGCACGCCGACGGTCTTCTTCTTCGGGTGCTGCAGCTGCCGCGGCACCTCACGCGTCGCGGGCAGGATGAAGGTGTAACTGCCGGGCGTGGCCGCCTTGATGGCACGGAACACGTCATTGTCGATGTGGACGAACTTCCCCAATTGGGCGAAATCCTGGCAGACCAGTGTGAAGTGGTGCCGGTCGTCGAGCTGCCGGATGGTGCGGATCCGGTCGACGCCCGCCCGATTGCCGAGCCGGCAGCCGAGCGCGTAGCAGGAGTCCGTGGGGTAGGCGACGAGCGCGCTGTCGCGGATACTGTCGGCGATCGCGGAGATGAGGCGCGCTTGCGGGTTTGCTGGATGCACGTCGTAGTACCTGGCCATTCGGCGAGCGTACGGGATCGGACGCGCCACGCCGGGGTACACGAAGGGCGAATCGGGCGCGTACGCGCGACAATCCCGACACCGGACCACCCTGCCCTGGCCCCCGCGCGCCCACGGACCCATACTGGTCGCGCCCCGATCACTCACAGAACGACTCCATGGCGAAGAAGAACTCAACTCCGACACCCGTCCCCGACACCGTGTGGCTCGCACGCGGACGCCACCTCGGGCCCGATCCCGAGCGCGACGTCCGGCGCAACCTCATCGCCCTCAAGGCGGCGGGCGTGCTCGACGACTTCCTCGACCTCGACTCCGAGGACGCGGCGCGCTCCACGGTGCTGCACCCGCGCGCGGAGGAGGCCGGGCCGGGACCCGGCGCCCGCCGGGTGTTCGAGGCGCGCTGGCGCGTGGCCGACAACGTCACCGTGCGCGGCCGGCTGACGACGTACGACCCCGACACCCGCACCAAGGACTCCGAAGGCGTCAGCTGGATCCTCGCCGCGGAGGCGGAGCGGCCCTGGGAGCTGGCCTGGCCGTCGCCCGCGCCGATGTTCTGGCCGGACAGCGAGCGGGTGCCGTGGGATCACGACACAGTGGCGGGGCTGCGCCTGCGGGCGCCGAACCACCTCCCCAAGGACGACGACGCCCTGCGCCGTCTCCTCAAGGACTGCTCGCGCTCCAGTTGGTACGTGCATGTCGTCATCCACGAGGCGATGACACCGGACGCCCAGGGGCAGCGGTCCATCACGCGGTTTCTGCCGCCGAGCCTGCAGCACCGGGTGATCGAGCACCGGGCGACGCCCGACCAGGCCCAGGTCGTGGACTTCGGGCTGCGCAAGGACTTCAAGGCCGGGATGCCCCGCGGCGGCGGCATCGTACTGCCGACCACACCGGCGCACCCGGACTATGCGGCGGACCGTTTCACCGTGCGCAGCGTGTTCCTCGACGGCAGCGAGCCGACCGAACTTGTCGACCGGATCCGGGAGTTCACCGCGTTCCCCCGACCGCTGACCGACGAGGCGGCGCAAGCCATCACGCGGCTGCGCGACGGCTGGCATCTGCTGACGCCCGACGAGGAGCTGACGCACGCGCAGGACATGGTCACGAAGTACGCCGAGGCGCTCGACGCGATGACCAAGTCCCGGGACAGCTACCGAGAGGCGGCCGAAGCGGCGCGGGCCGCGCTCGCGGAGGCGCCGCGCGGCGACGTCCCGACGCAGGCGCCGACGGACCCGGAGGCCAAGGACGCCTCCCCCTTCGGCACGCTCGGCAAGGCGTTCGGACGCTTCCGGGGGCCGAACAAGTAAGCACGGGCCCAACTGGCATTCAGGACCTGTGAGTCACGGAGACACGGCGCCCGCGCACGAGCGGGCGCCGGCCCGTCCCCTCACTCCTCCTCCGCCTCCTCCTCGGCGCCCGGGTCGGACATCCGCAGCGCGATCTCCTGCAGCAGTTCGCTGGATTGGACGTCGATCCGCCCCTCGTCGTGGACCTTGGCGAGCTGCGTGAAGAGGAACGCGAACGCCTCCACGAGCGACACGCTCGCCGGCATCAGCGCGGCGATGGCCAGTTCGGCCGCCTCCTCCGCGCTCGCCCCCGATGGGATCTCGACGGTCGGGAACACTTCCGACACGAGCCGCCCCAGTTGCGTCAGGTCGGTGTCGAGTGCCTCGCCGTCGCTGAGCCTGCGCACCATCTCGTGCGTCTCGGTGAGCACGCCGATGGCCCGCAGAATGATCTCCCTCTGTTCCATGTGCGGAGCTTATGCCGGGGCCCGCGTCGCGCGTGCAACGTGGTCGCAACGTCCCACCCCTTTGACTGGGTGTCATGACCGACGTCCCCCGCGTGGAGCTGACGGACGCGGCCGCCGAGCTGGTGCGGCGGCTGCGCGAGGCCCACGGCCCGCTGATGTTCCACCAGTCCGGCGGCTGCTGCGACGGCAGCGCGCCGATGTGCTTCCCGGCGGGCGAGTTCCGCACGGGAGCCTCCGACGTGCTGCTCGCCGATCTCGCGGTGCAGGGGGTGGCGGAGCCGGTCCCGTTCTGGATGTCCAAGAGCCAGTACGAGGTGTGGAGTCACACGCGGCTCATCGTCGACGTCGTCGAGGGACGCGGCAGCGGCTTCTCCCTCGAGGCACCGGAGGGCGTACGTTTCCTGATCCGCTCCCGGCTGGTCGGCGCCTAGGACCCTTCTGACGACGGTTCGCGCGCACGCCCCAGGAGACCGATCAGCTCGGTGAGCTGTCGATCGGTCAATCGAGCCAAAGGGCTCGCGGCGAGCGCGGCGTCGATGACCGCGCCCCGCACGCGGAGTCCCTCGGGCGTGAGAGCGACGAGTCGGGATCTCCGGTCATCGGGGTCGACGACGCGTTCGACGAAGCCGCGGTCGACGAGTTGCGTGGTGACGAAGCTCAGGTTCGGCGCGTTGCAGAACAACCGTTGAGCCATCGTCTTCATCGACGGCGCCTTCTCGTCGGGGTCGATGGCCCACAACGCCTGGGCCGTGGCCCCCGTGAGCCGGTACTCGGAGAGCGTGGCGTCGAGTCGGTCGTTCGTCTGTCCGACGAGCGACTGCATGGCCACCACCGCGGCCTCGAGAAGGCGTTGCTGCATGGGTTCACTCTAGCGGACTTGTTTCGAAACTCGAAGGACTATATGTTTCGAGTCTCGAAGCATCTTCGTTGCCGCCCAACCTCGGAGAGAGTCCACATGCACTCCTACTCAGGCACCACCGCCTTGATCACCGGAGCCTCGAAGGGCATCGGCAAGGCATACGCGAAGCAACTCGCCTCTCGCGGCGCCAACCTGGTTCTCGTCGCTCGCTCGACCGCCACCCTCGAGGCGCTCGCGTCCGAGTTGCGCGCCGACCACGGCACGCACGTCACCGTGCTGGCCGCGGACCTCTTCGACCGCGAGGCTCCGCAGACCATCGCGGACGCGCTCACCGAACGTCACCTCGACATCGACCTGCTGATCAACAATGCGGGCATGGGCGCCGTCGGCCCCTTCCTCACGCGCCCATACGGCCCGAACGTCGATTCGGTCGACCTCAACATCACCGCGCTGATGGGCCTCGCCCACGTCTTCGGGGCACGCATGCTGGAGCGCGGGCGCGGCGGGATCATCAACGTCGCCTCGATCGCCGGTTTTCAGCCGATGCCCTACCAGGCGAGCTACGCCGCGACCAAGGCGTTCGTCCTGTCGTTCACGGAGGCCCTCGCCGAAGAACTGCGCGGCAGCACCGTGCGTGTGATGGCCGTCCATCCCGGTCCTGTCGAAACCGGCTTCTTCGACGGCACCACCGCGACGCTGAACGCGAGGTCCGTGTCACCGGATCGCATCGCCGCCAGGTCGCTCGACGACTTCGCGCGCGGGCGGACGATCTCGTTCCCGGGCGAAGTGTCCGATCGTGCCATCGCCTTCGTCTCGCGACTGCTGAGCCGCAAACGCGTCGCACGTCTCACCGGCAACTTCAATCGCAGATTCGGCCACCACAAGGTCGCCGACCTCACCGCGCCGGCCGAGGCCTGACGCACGCCCTCGACGCGCGCCTCCGCGTCTGCTGAACTCCCCGCATGCAGACGAGAGTTGGCAAGCGAGGCAGAAGAGTCCTTGCGGTCCTCGGGGTCGCGTCGATGCTGGCCGGTGCCGCCCTGACGGGTGCGGCGCCGGCCGGCGCCACGTCGGGCGAGCGGGTCGCTCCCGGCGTCACGTACACGGAGTTCGACGTCCCCGCCGCGAAGGGCACCGCACACGCCCATGTCCTCACCGTCGATCTGACCGACCCGCGCGTGCGGGTCGACCTCCTGCACCCCGGCGCGGTCGGGGCCCGTGCCACCGTCTCCTCGATGTCCGACGCGGCCGGCGCCGTGGGCGGGGTCAACGGGGACTTCTTCAACATCACGGAGAGCCAGCACCCGGGCGTCGAGGTCACCGGCGCCTCCGTCGGACCGGCGACAGCGAGCGGGCACACTCTCAAGGCCGCCGTGCCGAACGGGCAGCGCTTCGGCCCGGCCCTGCCGCCGGGCACCTCCACCCGCGACGTCCTCGGTGTCGGCGTCGACCGGCGGGCCCGCCTCGACACCCTGGACCTCGACGGCTCGGTACGCACCCCCGACGACCGGCTGCCGCTGGGCGGGCTGAACCAGTACGCGCTGCCGGTCGGTTCGGTGGGGGCGTTCACGTCCGACTGGGGCAGCGTGTCGCAGGTGCGGGCCACCTGCGGCACGGACACCCAGCGGGCGGCTCCGTGCAGCACGGACACGTACGAGGTGACCGTGCGGCGCGGACGGGTCGTGTCGTCGGCGGACACGCCGGGCAGCGGGCCGATAGCGGCCGGTTCCACGGTCCTGGTGGGCAGGGAGGCCGGTGCGCAGTGGCTGCGCAAGCTGTCGCAGGGTGACCCGGTCGCGGTCCACCACCGGCTCGTCGCCGCGCGCTCGCACATCCCGTACCGCTTCGCGATCGGCGGCTATCCCGTGCTGCGCGACGGCGCGCCGCTGCCCGGCCTGGACGCGACGACGTCGGCGGTGCGCACTGCGGCGGGTATCGGGGACGGCGGCCATGAGCTGATCCTGCTGGCCCTGGACGGCGCCCCCGCCTACCGCACCGGCATGTCGATGACCGAAGTGGCCGAAGCGATGCGGTCCTTGGGCTCGGACGACGCGTTCAGCCTGGACGGCGGCGGTTCCTCGACCCTCGTGGCCCGCGCACCCGGCGCGCCCTCGGTGTCGGTCCGCAACCACCCCAGCGACCCGCCGGAGCGGGCGGTCGCGAACGGGATAGGGGTGTTCTCGGCCACGAAGTAGCGCCGCAGGAGAGTCACCACAGCGAGTCGCCCGGACGACGGAACCGAATCGTCCGGGCGACCGAGCGAGTTGACTGGTCGACTGGCTGGCTACGGGTTGAGGTTGCTGACCAGGGTGGCGGTGGAGTTGATGCCGTCGTGGATGGTCGGCGCGGCGTCCGTGCCCGCGAGCAGGAAGCCGAGCAGCAGGCAGACCAGCGCGTGCGAGAACTTCATGGCTCCGTTGCGCAGGAAGATCACCGCGACGATGAGCAGCAACACCACGACGGAAATGGACAGGGACATCGCCGAACCTCCTCCGCCACGTCAACGCCGTGGCTATCGGCCGCAAGTGTGACGCAGCGGAGGGCGCCGACCGGGGCATGACCTGTCCCCCGAACGGGTGTTAACCCGGGGTCACCGACCGGAAGGCTTGTCGTGGGTCACGTCGTGGGCCTCCAGGAACGCCCGCAGCCCCGCGAGGTCATCCGTGTTGAGGTGGTCGACATCCGCGGCGATCAATTCGGCCCAGACCGCATCCCGTTCGGGCCCGGCGACGTCGGGTGTCGCCCAGAAGCGGACGCGCTGGCCGCGCGCGTGGGCGGCGTCGACGATGCCGTGCAGCTTGTCGCGCTCGGCGGCCGGCATGGGCCCGCTCCCCAGCCACGTGAAGTTGTTGGCCCAGTTGTCGCTGATGAGCGGGACGAACGAGGCGGGCGCCGCGCTGCCGAGGTCGGTGAGGCGACCGTCGTAGAAGGCGCTGCGCCTGGCCTGCGCCTCCATCGGCGGGCGCGCGGCCCGGTCGCCGGAGATGACGACGGTGACGGCACCCTTGTGCACACGCCACCGGTCGTACCTGGTGAAGAGGCGGCCGTAGCGGCGCAGTTGGCGGTCGAGTTCCTGGTACGTCGCCGCGCCGTCGGTCTTGATGTCGACGAGGAGCTGCAGCGGGGTGCGCCATCCCCGGTACACCGAACCGCGGTTGGCCTTCACGCGGGCGGCGAGCGGGTCGAGGTAGAGGGAGGCCAGGGTGCGCGTGGGGTCGAGGTCGACGGGGTCGTGGGCGACGAGCAGGTCGCCGTTCACGAGGTAGATGTCGGCCTCTACGCTGTTGAACCGCTGGTCGAGCGCGTCGAACAGGGGCCGCGGGTGCTCGTAGTCGTTGTGGGCGTGAGCGCGCCGCAGGGGTGCGGGGCCGCGCTTGGGCTCGGATGCCTGCGCCAGGTTGGGCGTGGTGACACCGACGGCGAGCGCTGCGGCGAGGGTGCCGAGGGCTCTGCGGCGGGTGGTCGGGGCCATGTGTGCCTCCTGTGGTGGGCCGGTGGGACACGGCGAGTATGCGGGGCGCGGGTCATCAACCGGCAGAGGTGGGACGGGAGTTGGCGAGACCGGCACCCCCGGTTCACCGCGGGGCCATCACAACTCACTGGTCACGGGCCTGCGTGGCCTGCTCCAGGGACACCCACGACGGAAATCCGGCTAACTTTACGTCCGTCGTAAGTTTGCTACGAGGCCACAGCGGCCTCACAGAGGTGACCTGCCTTGCGGATCACCGCGTCCTCCGAGGGAGCGCACGATGTCGCCCGAGCCCACCAGCGTTCGCCCACTGCCCGCACACGACCGGGTGGTGGAACACGCGGTGTCCGACAGCGCGGCCGGCCCTTACGCGCTCACCACGGGCCCGGACGGCGCGTTGTGGTTCACCCTCGTCCACAGCGGCGAGATCGGCCGGCTCGTCCCCGGCGCCGAACCGACGCGTCACCGCCTCGACGACCCCGACTGCGGCCCGACCGTGATCACCCCGGGCCCCGACGGTGCCCTGTGGTTCACGGAGTACCGGGCGGACCGGATCGGGCGGATCACGGTGACCGGCGACGTCGCCGAATTCGAGGTACCCACGCCGAGCTGCGGGCCGTTCGGCATCGCGGCGGGCCCCGACGGGGCGCTGTGGTTCACCGAGACGGCGTCGGACCGTATCGGCCGCATCACGGTGGACGGTGACATCACCGAGTTCCCGCTCCCCCTGACCGGCGGCTTCGCCTCGGCGATCACGGCCGGGACCGACGGCGCGATGTGGTTCACCCTCAACCAGGCGAACGCCATCGGCCGGATCACCATGGACGGCACGGTCACGAACCATCCGCTGCCGACGGAGGCGGCGGCGCCCGTCGGCATCGCCGCGGGTGGCGACGGGGCGCTGTGGTTCGTCGAGATCGCCGCCGGTCAGATCGGCCGGATCACTCCGGACGGCGAGATCACCGAGTTCCCGCTGCCCGATCGCACGGCCCGCCCGCACGCCGTCACGGTCGACGCCGAGGGCACCGTGTGGTTCACCGAATGGGGCGCCAACCGCATCGGCACGCTCACCCCCGACGGCACCCTCACCGCCCACGCCCTCCCTACCCCGAACTCCGAACCCCACGGCATCGCGGTCGGCCCGGACGGCGCGGTGTGGACGGCGTTGGAGATCGGCGCGCTGGCCCGGATCGCCACCTCGTAGTGCGACCGGCGTCCGCCTACGCCCCCGCCAACTCCCCCCACTCGACCGTCCGGCCGCACCACCGCTCGAGGAGCACGCGGTCGTGTCCCACCGCCAGGAGGCCCGCTCCGGTGTCCCGGCGGTAGGCCTCCACCGCGGCCACCAGTGCGGCCGTGGTCGACGCGTCGAGCATGGCGGTCATCTCGTCGCAGATCAGCCAGCGGGGGCGCAGGGTGAGGGCGCGGGCGAGGCAGGCGCGTTGGAGTTGGCCGTCGCTGACCTCGTGGGGGCGGCGGGTCAGCAGGTCGGTGGACAGGCCCACAGTGTCGGCCAACTCCCGTACGCGGGCGGCGTGGTCGGCGCCGTTCGCGCGCAGGGGTTCGGCGATGAGGTCGGCGAGGCGCAGGCGCGGGTCGGCGGACAGGCGGGGTTGTTGGAAGACGACGCCGAACGCGGTGCGTTGGGCGCGTGGGGCGCGGTGGCGCCAGCCGTGGGCCGGTTCCCCGTCGATGACCACGCGGCCGGAGTCCGGGGCGTGCAGCAGCGCCGCGACGCGGGCGAGGGTCGACTTTCCGCAGCCGCTGGGGCCGAGGAGGCCGACGCTCTCGCCGGGCGACACGAACAGGGTCACGTCCCGGATCACCGGAGCGCGGCGGTCGTAGCCCGCCGTGATGGAGTGCAGTTCAAGCACGGGTGGCCTCCTGCTGGGCCGGTACCGGGTGGTGGCAGGCCACGCCGTCCGTCACCAACGGCAGCGTTGTGCACCGGTCGTCGGCGCCTGTGCAGCGCGGGGCGAACGCGCAGCCCTCACCCAGAGCGCCCAGTTCCGGCGGCATCCCGGGGATCGGCGTGAATTCGCGGTCGGGCAGCGCGTTGAGGAGGCCTCGGGCGTACGGGTGGCGGGGGCCGCGCGCCCCGAAGAAGGCGTCCGCGTCGGCCAGTTCGACGATGCGGCTCGCGTACATCACCGCCACCCGGTCCGCGATCCGTTCCGCCGCCGCGAGGTCGTGCGTGATCAGCAGCAGCGCCCGGTCGGTGCCGATGTGGCGGCGCAGCTCGTCGACGGTGCGCTCGACGAGGTCGCGGTCGAGGCCGGTGGTCGGTTCGTCGGCGAGCAGCAGGGGCGCTTCGCCGACCAACGCCAGCGCGGTCGCGGCGCGTTGCGCGAGTCCACCGGAGAGTTCGTGGGGGTAGCGGTCGAGGTGGTCGAGCGGGAAGGCGGCGCGTTCGGCGACCTGCCGGACGGCTTCCTCCAACCGAGGGCCGCGGCGCGGCGCACCCGTCAACTTCCGGAGTGTCTCGGCCAGTTGTGAGCGCACCGTGCGGACCGGGGTGAGGTGTGCGGCCGGGCTCTGCGGCACCAGTCCGATCCGGCGGCCGCGTACCGTGCGCGCGAGCGTCGGCTCGTCGGCCGTCATCAGGTCCAGGTCGCCGAGGCGCGCCGAGCCCGCCGTCTCGGCGTTCTGCGGCAGCAGGCCAAGGAGCGCGGACGCCAGGACCGATTTTCCGCAGCCGCTCTCGCCCACGAGGGCCAGGCACTCCCCCGCCCGGAGGCCGAAGGAGGCGTCGCTGACGGCCCGTACGTACGCGCCGTCGCGCATCCGGAACCGTACGGACAGCTCGTCCACCGAAAGCACCGTGGTCACAGGGTCAGCTCCGATCGGCGGCGCGGGTTCAGGCGTTCGCGCCAGGCGCCCGCGAGGCCGGCGATGGCCAATGTCGGGACGATGATGAACAGGCCGGGGAAGAGGGTCGGCCACCAGTCACCCGCGAGCAGCGAGCCGCGCGCCGTCTGCACGAGCGTGCCGAGGCTGGCCTGGTGGGTGGGCAGGCCGAGGCCAAGGAAGGACAGGGCGGATTCGTGCCAGATGGCGTGCGGCACCATGAGGACCGCGGCGAGCGCCGCCTGTGGCAGGACGCCGGGCAGGAGGTGTCTGACCGTCACGCGCCACCGTGAGGCTCCGCCGGAGATCGCCGCGTCCACGTAGGGGCGCGAGCGCAGTGAGAGGACTTCGGCGCGCACGATGCGGGCCGTCGACAGCCAGTGCGTCAGGCCCACCGAGATCACGACCGGCCACACGCCCGGCCGGAACATCGCCACGATGAAGATGCCGAGCAGCAGGTGCGGCACCGACGAGAAGGTGTCCACGACGCGCATCACGCCCCGGTCCACCCAGCCGCCGAGCGCGCCCGCGAGCGCCCCGACGGCGGTGCCGATGACGGTCGCGACGACGGCGGCCACCACGCCGACGAGCAGCGAGACCCGCAGCCCGTACACGCTGCGCAACAGCAGGTCCCGGCCGACGTCGTCGGTGCCGAACGGGTGCGCCCAGGACGGCGGTTGGAGCTTCGCGGCGAGGTCGACGGCCTGCTGGTCGAGTTGCGTCAGGGGCGGCACCAGGAGCACGGCGAGAACCACCACGGACACGAGCACCGCGGACGAACGTATTCGCCACGCGCGCGTGGAGCGGCGCCGCATCCCGCGCGTGCGCCATTCCAGGGCCGGCGCAACGGTCTGGTCAGCGGTTTGGTCAGCCATCGAAGCCCACCCTTGGATCGGCGATGCCGTACAGGAGGTCGGCGGCCCAGTTCCCGGCGAGCACGGCGAGCGTCGCGAGGACGGTGACGGCGGCGAGCAGCGGGAAGTCGACGGAGGTGGCCGCCTGCACGGTCGCGGCGGCGATGCCCGGCCAGCTGAACACGGTCTCCACGAGCAGTGCCCCGGTGATGAGTTCGGGCACCCGTGAACCGATGAGCGTGAGCACGGGCAGCGTGCCGGAGCGCAGCGCGTGCCCGAACAGCACGGTGCGCGGGGCGAGTCCGCGTGCGCGGGCCCCGCGCACGGGGTCCTCGCCGAGCGCGTCGCCGACGCCCTGACGGACGTAGAGGACGAACCACGGAAGCTGCGAGATCGCCAACACGCCTGCGGGCAGCGCGAGATGGGACAGCACCTGTCCGGCGGTGACCGTGGAGGAGCCGGTGTCGGTGAGGCCGCCCGCGGGCAGCACGCCGAGTTTCAGCGCGAACAGCCACACGGCGAGCAGACCGAGCCAGAACGGGGGCGCGGCCTCCAGCGTGTACGCGAGCGAGGTGACGGCACGGTCGAGCCAGCCGCCCTGGCGGCGTGCGGCCAGCACGCCGAGGAGGGTGCCGAGCACGATCGCGACGAGGAACGCGGTGGCGGCCAACAGGACGGACCAGCCGAGCCGTTCACCGATCACCTGCGCGACCGGCTGCCGCATGACGGCCGAGTCGCCGAGGTCGCCGGCGAACGCGGACGTCAGCCAGTCCCACCAGCGGGCGAACAGGGGCTGGTCGACGCCGAGGTTGACGCGCAGCTGGTCGAGGTTCTCCTGTGACGCGGTGAGCCCGGCCGTGCCCGCGTACGCCTTGACCGGGTCGAAGGGGGAGGCCGCGGCGATCGCGAAGACGCCGAAGGTGACGGCGGCGAGGACGGGCACGGCGAACACGATCCGCCGGCCCGTCAGGCGTGCCATCGGCCCCCACGGGAGCCGTCTGCTCATGCCTTCCAGTCCTCCACGTTCCACCACGGCCCGGAGGCGAGCCCGTGGTCGTGCGGCTCGATCTGGGTGGAGAGGCCGCCGAACTTCTTGTCGACCACGTAGAGGTGGTCGATGTGGGTGAGGAAGGTGTAGCCGGGGTCCTTCACGAGCTCGCGCTGGACGGTGTCGTACGCGGCCTGCCGCTTCGCCTTGTCGTCGGTGCGGCGGGCGGCCTCCAGGGCGGCGTCGACCTTCTTGTTGTCGTAGTGCGCCATGTTGTTGAAGCCGTCGCCCGCGAGGGAGGACTTGAGCAGCGAGTACTGGTCGAAGTCGGGGTCGGCGGGCGCGCCGCCACCGGCGAGGACGGCGTCCTTGGGCATGCGGGGCATGATGACTTCCCAGGTGCCGCTCTCGACCTTGACGTCGATGCCGAGCTTCTTGGCGTCGGAGGCGTAGGCGAGGGCGTGGTCCTGGCGGAGCTTGTCGCCGGTGAGGTACCAGAGCGGGAAAGCGGCGCGGACGCCGTCCTTCTCGCGGATGCCGTCGGCGCCGGCCTTCCAACCCGCCTGGTCCAGGAGCTTCTTGGCCTTGGCGATGTCGTGCGTACGCTCCGTGCCCTTGGTGAACCAGGGGCTGTCGGTGGGCACGGGGCCGTAGGCCTCCTTGCCCGCGCCCTCCAGGATCTGGTCGACCATGGCCTTGCGGTCCACGCCGATGTCGAGGGCGCGACGGACGGCGTTGTCGCCCGCGACCTTGTTGCCGGTGGGCAGGGTGACGACGCGGTAGTCGAAGGTCTTCGCCGCGTACGTCTTCATGTCGGGGTCCGACGTGTACGTCTTGGCGAGGTTGGGCGGCAGGATGGCGCCGTCGAGGTCGCCGGAGCGCAGCCGGGTGGCGCGCACGTCGTCGTCCTTGATGATCGCCATGGTGAAGTTCTTGATCTTCGGTGCGCCGCCCCAGTAGTCGGGGTTGGCCTTGAAGACGAGCTTCTCGCCCTTGGACCACTTCACCAGCTTGTACGGCCCGGTACCGATCGGCTTGGTGGTGAACTTCCCGTTGTTCACGTCGCCCTTGCCCGCGACGTGCTCGGGCGCGATGGGCAGGACGGTGCGCTCGGCGAACGGTGCGTAGGGGTACTTGAGGTGGAAGACGACGGCGTCGTCGCCCTTCGCCTCTACGTCCTTGACGGCGTCCAGTTCGGCCTTGGAGGCGTTGTTGGTCTTCTTGTCGAGGATGGACTCGTACGTGAAGACGACGTCCTTGGAGGTGAACGGCTTGCCGTCACTGAACTTCACGCCGTCGCGCAGCTCGTACGTGTAGGTGCGGCCGCCGTCGGTGACCTTGGGCAGCTCGGCCGCGAGGGCGGGCTTGAGCTTCATGTCGGCGTCGTGAGTGAGCAGCCCGTCGAAGATCTTCGAGTTGCCGTCCTTGCCGTAGCCGAGGAGCGGGCTGAGGCTGTCGGGCTCGTAGGCGATGCCGACGACGGCGCTGTCGGCGCCGCTGCCCTTGGCGTCGTCGTTCGGCGCCGCGCACGCCGCAGCGGTCACCGCCAATGCGGCGACCGCTGCCCCTGCTGTCG
Organism: Streptomyces sp. NPDC002790; assembly: GCF_040295505.1. Taxonomy (NCBI): domain Bacteria; kingdom Bacillati; phylum Actinomycetota; class Actinomycetes; order Kitasatosporales; family Streptomycetaceae; genus Streptomyces; species Streptomyces sp. NPDC002790. The sequence goes on from NZ_JBEOVM010000038.1 coordinate 23,121, forward strand.
CGCTCCGTGCCGGCCTGGCCACGCCACCCACCCCTATTCAAGATCTGATGTTATTGCGAATGAGTCGCAATAATGTCATCTCGTCAAGGAGAGGTAAAACCCGGCTGTGCCCTGCCTGTGAAGTTGTGTGCGCGGCGCCTGCCGTCAGGGAGCCCGCAGATCGACCAGTTCGGCCAACTCCTCCCGGTGCCGCCCCGCCGTGCCGAGCGCGATCGAGTCCGCCTTGGCGCGCTTGAGGTACAGGTGGATCGGGTGCTCCCACGTCATGCCGATGCCGCCGTGCAGCTGGAGCGCCTCCTCGGCGGCGTGCACCGCGACGGGCGCCGCGTACGCCTGAGCCACGGCGACCGCGATGTCCGCGTCCTCGCTGCCGGTCGCGAGCGCGTCGGCCGCGTTGCGGGCGGCGGCCCGTGTGTTGACCGTCTCCAGCCACAGCTGGGCGAGGCGGTGCTTGAGCGCCTGGAAGGAACCGACGGGCCGGTTGAACTGGTTGCGCTCCTTCGTGTAGCGCACGGTCTCCGTCAACAGCCAGTCGGCGAGCCCCAGTTGCTCGGACACCAGCAGCCCGGCGCCGGCCCGCAGCGCGCGCCGCACCGCCGTCGCCGCACTGTCGGTCAGCTTCCGTCCGGCGGCCCCCGCGAACGTCACGGCGGCCAGCGGGCGCGTACGGTCCAGCGGGGTCTGCGGCTCGACGGTGACCCCCTCGGCGCCCGCGTCGACGGCGAACAGGCCGCTCGCGGTGGGCACCAGGAACACATCGGCGGCGGCCGCGTCCGCGACGCCGGTGATGCGCCCGGTCAGCGCCCCGCCCTCCTCTCGTACGTCCTTGAAGTCCTGCCCGGACGTGGCCGACAGCGGCACGGTGAGCACACCAATGGAACGGCCGGAGGCAAGCGCGGCAAGGACGGTTGCCGCCTCGTCGCCCTCGCAGGCGAGCAGCGCCTCCGTGGCGATGACGGCGCTGGTCAGGTACGGCACGGGGGCGACGGCGCGCCCCAACTCCTCCAGGACGACGGCCGCTTCGCGGTGCGAGGCGCCCTGGCCGCCCTTGTCCTCCGGGACGAGGAGGCCGGCCAGGCCCATCGTCTCGGCGAGGTTCTTCCATAGTGCGCGGTCGTGCGGCGCGTCCGTGTCGACGCGGGCGAGGACCTCGGTTGCGTCGCAGTGGTCGGTGAGCAGGTCGCGGACCGCCGAGCGGAGCGCTTCCTCCTCCTCGGAGTAGAGGAGGTCCGGTTCGGTGCTGTGGGTGCTCACTTGGCGAGATCCTTCCAGGCGACGTCCTTGTCGGTGCGCGGCTCGGACGGCAGGCCCAGGACGCGCTCGGCGACGATGTTCAGCAGGATCTCGCTCGTCCCGCCCTCGATGCTGTTCCCCTTGGCGCGCAGGTACCGGTAACCGGCCTCGCGGCCCGCGAAGTCGACGATCTCGGGGCGCCGCAGGGTCCAGTCGTCGTACAACAGCCCCTCTTCGCCGAGGAGTTCGACCTCCAGGCCGCTGATCTCCTGGTTGAGGCGGGCGAAGCCGAGCTTCATGCCCGCGCCCTCGGGGCCGGGGTGCCCGGCGACGAGCTGCTGGCGCAGGCGTTCCGACGCGAGGCGCGCGACCTCGGACTCGACCCACAGCTTCACGAGGCGCTGGTGCAGGTCGTGGGTGCGCAGTTCGGGGCGCTCGCGCCAGGTCTTGGCGACGAGGCCCACAAGGCCGCCCTCGCGCGGGACGCGCATGCCGCCGATGGAGACGCGCTCGTTGTTGAGGGTGGTCTGGGCGACCCGCCAGCCGTCGCCGACCTCGCCGAGCCGGTGGGCGTCGGGGATCCGGACGTCGGAGAGGAACACCTCGTTGAACTCGGCCTCGCCGGTGATCTGGCGCAGCGGCCTGACCTCGACGCCGGGATCGGTCATGTCGCACACGAAGTACGTCATGCCCTTGTGCTTGGGCACGTCCGGGTCGGTGCGGGTGACGAGGATCGCGAAGCGGGCGTTGTGGGCGCCGGACGTCCACACCTTCTGGCCGTTGACGACCCAGGTGTCGCCGTCACGGACGGCGCGGGTACCGAGCGCGGCGAGGTCGGATCCCGCGCCGGGCTCGCTGAACAGCTGGCACCAGATCTCCTCGCCGACCCAGAGCGGCTTGAGGAAGCGCCGCTTCTGGTCTTCGGTGCCGTAGCGCAGGATGGTGGGGGCGGCCATGCCGAGCCCGATGCCGTTGCGCCGCGGATGATTGTCGGGCGCGTCCGCGGCCGTCATCTCGGCCTCGACGACGGCTTGCAGGGCGCGCGGCGCGTCGAGCCCGCCGAGGCCCTCGGGGTAGTGCACCCAGGCGAGCCCGGCGTCGAAGCGGGCGCTGAGGAAGTCCTCGCGCGGCGTGGTCGCGGGCGGGTGTGCGGCCAGGAACTCCCGTGTGTTCTGCCGGAGTTGGGTGGCGTCGACGCTCATGCGGCGGCTCCTTCCTGCTGACGGGCGTTCAGGCCCGGCACCACCACGACGCGGCCCGTCGTGATGCCGTCGGCGACGCGCTGCACGGCGGACGCGGCGTCGCTCAGGTCGACGCGCTCGCTGACGAGGGGCTTGATGGCGCCGCTCGCGGCCAGCTCGGTGAGCTTCTGGTGGCAGTGCGGGATGAGCCCCGGGTTCTTGGTGGCGTACAGGCCCCAGTGCAGCCCGACGATGGAGTAGTTCTTCACCAGCGCGTGGTTGAGCGCCGCGGTCGGGATGACGCCGGACGCGAAGCCGATGACCAGGATGCGGCCCTCGAAGGCGACGACCTTCGTGGACTGCTTGTAGGCGTCGCCGCCGACCGGGTCGTAGATCACGTCGGCGCCGCGGCCTCCGGTGACCTCCTTCACGGCGGCGATGACGTCCTCGGAGCGCCGATCGATCACGACGTCGCAGCCCAGTTCGGCCGCGACCTTCGCCTTCGCAGGGCCGCCGACGACGCCGATGACCCGGGCGCCCGCCGCCTTGCCGAGCTGTACGGCGGCGCTGCCGACCCCGCCCGCGGCGGCGTGCACGAGCAGCGTCTCGCCGGCCTGGAGGTGGGCGCGCTGGTGCAGGCCGAACCAGCCGGTCTGGTAGCCGACGTGCAGGGCGGCGACCTCGGCGTCGTCGAGCGAATCGGGCGCGGGCAGCAGGGACTTCGCGTCGGCGACCGTGTACTCGGCGAGGCCGCCGCGCGGCAGCACGGGGTTGGCGATGACGCGGCGCCCGTCCTCGGTCTCGCCGCAGATCTCGACGCCCGGCGTGAACGGCAGCGGCGGCGTGACCTGGTACTGCCCCTTGCAGAGCAGGGCGTCCGGGAAGTTGATGTTGGCGGCGCGCACCTTGAGCAGAACCTGCCCCGCACCGGGCTCGGGACGCTCCACCTCTTCGAGGCGCATCACCTCGCTCGGCTCGCCGTTCTCGTGCACTTGCCATGCCTGCATGCGGAGCCTCCACGGGACTGCTTCGTCAAACCGGGTTCGGCCGCATACTAAGCGGTCGCTTGCCGATCTGTGAATGCCCCGTGGGGGTCAGTCTTCGCCCGCGCGGCTTCAGTCTTCGTCGGCCGGTCTGCGCGCGGGCCGCGCCCGTACGTGCATGCGCTCGCCCTGCGGCCCGAACAGGATCAGGAACTCGGCGGGCCCCTCCCCCGTCGACCCGAACCAGTGCGGCACGCGGGTGTCGAACTCGACGGCCTCCCCCGGCTCCAGGATCACGTCGTGCTCGCCGAGCAGCAGCCGCAGCTTCCCGGAGAGCATGTACATCCACTCGTAGCCCTCGTGCGACTTCTGTTCCGGGTTCTCCATCCGACGCTTCGGCTCGATCACCTTGTACGCCTGGAGGCCGCCCGGCTTGCGCGTCAGCGGGATGAGCGTGCGCCCGCCGCGGACGATCGGCTTGGCCTGCACCCTCGGATCCTCCACGGGCGGCGCGCCGACCAGCTCGTCGAGGGGGACCTTGTGCGCGCGGGCGATGGGCAGCAGCAGCTCGAGGCTGGGCTTGCGCAGGCCCGACTCCAGGCGGGAGAGCGTGCTCACGGAGATTCCGGTGGTCTCGGAGAGCCCGGACAGGGTGGCGCCACGGTCCTTGCGCAGCGCGCGCAGCCTGGGCCCGACGCCGGACAGGACGGCCTCCATGCCCGCGTCGGACTGCTCGCCCTCATGTTCATGGTTCTGGTGACCTTGCCGATTCATGAATCCATTGCAGTTTCAGCAAGCTTGTTTGTCAATACGGCAGGAGTGGATGCACCTTCGGGAACACAGCAGTTTTCGAGTGCGAGGTGGTCACGATGCAGGTTCAGACTCCGGCAGGGATCAAGCGACACGCGTACGACGTCGTGGTCGTCGGCGGCGGGACGGCGGGCCTGACGGCCGCGCTGATCCTGGGCCGCTCGCGCCGCTCGGTCCTCGTGGTCGACGCGGGCGACCCGCGCAACGCGCCGGCCGCGCACATGCACGGCTTCCCGTCGCGGGACGGCATGCCGCCGGCCGAGTTCCTGGCCGAGGTGCGGCGGGAGATCGCCGAGTACGGCGTCGAGCTGGTACGGGACCGGGTGACGGCGGCCGAGGCCGACGGTTCGGGTGAGTTCGAGGTGACCCTCGCGGACGGCGGCCAGGTGCACGCGCGACGCCTCGTCATCGCCACCGGCCTGGTGGACGAGCTCCCGGACATCCCCGGCCTCGCCGAACGCTGGGGCGACGACGTGATCCACTGCCCGTTCTGCCACGGCTACGAGGTGCGGGACCAGCCCATCGCCGTCCTCTACCGCAAGGCGACGGGCATCCACCAGGCCGTCCTGTTCAGCGGCCTCTCCCCGGACGTGACGCTGTTCCTGAACGGCACGGACGAGGACGACCTCCCGGACGAGCACTGGCAGACCCTCGCGGCGGCCGGGGTGAGCGTGGTGAGCGGCAGGGTCGAGGGCATCGAGGTGACGGACGACCGGCTGACCGGGGTGCGCCTCGAAGGCGGTCGGGTGTTCCCGCGGTCGGTGGTGGTCGTCCCGACGGTGATGGTGCCGCGCGACTCCCTACTGAGCGCGCTCGGGGCCCGGACCAAGGAGACCCCGATGGGCCCGTTCGTCGAGGTGGATCCGACAGGCCTGACCAGCGTGCCGGGCGCATGGGCCGTGGGGAACGCGACCGGCCCCGCGGAACAGGTCGTCAACGCGGCGAGCGCGGGCTACCGGGCGGGTGTCACGCTCCACGCGCAACTGCTCCAGGCGGACCTGGAGCAGGAGGTGGCGCGGCGCAGGGCCGGGGTGTTCTCACCGGAAGGCGAGCGGGCGGTGGCACGCGCGCGGCGGGAGACCGTGGGGGCGTGACGGGCGGGTGCCGGGGCGCCTCATGCGCCCGCGGCGCCCTCCGCCTCCCACCGCAGCAGGTCACCGGGCTGACATTCGAGTACGTCGCAGAGCGCGGCGAGGGTCGTGAAGCGGACCGCCTTGGCGCGGCCGTTCTTCAGAACCGCGAGATTGGCTGGGGTGATCCCCACGCGTTCGGCCAGCTCGCCGACGGACATCTTCCGCTTGGCGAGCATCACGTCGACGTCGACGACGATCGGCATCAGATCACCTCGTCCAGCTCGGCCCGCAGCTCCGTCGCCTCGACGTCGCGCGCGACCGCCTGGGCGAGCAGCATCCGCAGCACGAGCACGATGAGCGCGACACCGAGGATGGCCAGGCCGATCCCGCCCATGATGAGGGTGACGCCCGGATCGTCCGACTGGCCGGGCGCGTTGACACCCGTGACGACGAACCACAGCACGCCGACCGCCACGATCGCGCCGATCACCCCGTCCACGTACCGGAAGGCGGCGTGGGAGAACACGGTTCCGCGCCGCACCATCGACACGAGCCGCCATACGCAGACCAGGGCGACCTGAGCCGCGACCATTCCCAGGATCGCGATCACGCGCAGCGCGGTCAGCGGCATCGTGCCGTCCTCCGGATCGCTCCCGCTGACCAACACCCACACCATCAGCACCTGGACGAACACGGTGCCCGCGAGAACCACCGCGAGCACGGCGCGCAGCGCACGCACAGTCCACTTCCCCATGACCCACCCTGACCTTTCCATTGAATCGCGATGGAAATCTATCGAAAAACGATAGGCGCGGCAAATACGGGGTTCGTGCGGGCCGGGATTCCCGGGCCCGCCTGCACCCAACAGCCGCCAAGCCATGGAAGGTTGAGCGTTCAGGAGGTATCCATGTGCGCCATGACGCACTCCTCGCCCGCCCCGCGCGGCCTCCCCGCCCCTCCCCCACTCGGCGCGTCCGCGCTGCCCCCGGACACGTACGACGGCCGGGTCGTGCTGGTGTCCGGAGGTGGGACCGGGCTCGGGCGGGCCGTGGCGGCGGAGTTCGTGCGGCTCGGGGCCGACGTGATGATCGTCAGCCGGAAGGCGGAGCATCTGGCGCCCGCGCGCGAGGAGTTGCAGGCGATCGAGGGAGCGGGGTTGATCACGGCGGCGACCTGTGACATCCGGGACGCGGCCCGGATCACGGAGGTCTTCGACGCGGCCCTCGCGGCGCACGGCAGGATCCCGGACGTCCTGGTGAACAACGCGGCCGCCAACTTCCCCGCCCCGGCAGAGGAGTTGTCACCGAACGGCTGGCGCACGGTCGTCGACATCACGCTCAACGGCACGTACTTCATGACCCGCGAGTTCGGGCGCCGTCACCTGGCCGCGGGCACGCCGGGCTCGATGATCGCCGTCGGCGCGTCGTACGCGTGGACGGGCGGGCCCGGCTACGCGCACAGTTCGGCGGCGAAGGCAGGCGTGAAGAACCTGGTGGAAACCCTCTCCGTGGAGTGGGGGCCGTACGGCATCCAGGTCAACGGCCTGGTGCCGGGCCTCATGCCGCACGAGGACATGACACCCGACATCCGCGACAACCTCGACCGCGCCGAGGACCCCGCCGCCCGCCAGCCCGCTCTCCGGGTGGGCGCGCCACGGGAGTTGGGCTGGGCGGCGACGTTCCTCGCCTCCCCTTACGCCCGTTTCATCAGCGGCCACACGCTTGTGGTGGACGGCGCGAACTGGCAGCGGCGCGCTCTGGTCAACGAACCGGTGACGCCGGTGCGTGAGCAGTTGGGGCGCGGCCCGTTCGCACCGTGAGCCCGAACATCAACCGATCCTTGAACCAGGACATCAGCCGATCCGTGAACCGGGACATCAGCCGATCCGCTGCCCGTACACGTGGTCCACGTCCATCACCATGAGCACCCGGCGGTCGGACACCATCACCGACCGGTACTCGTCCCAGTCCGGGTGCTCGCCCGCGGCCTTGCGGTAGTACTCGACGAGCGCCTCGACCTCCGGCCCCTTGGGGTCGGTGCCCGGTCCGACGAGCTTCACGGTGCCTTCGGCGGTGGCCCAGGCCCGGCCGTCCGGGGCTGTCACCTCCAGTGCGGCGCGGGGGTCGCGGCGCAGATTGGCGGTCTTGGCGCGGCCCTCGGTCATCGACACGTACAACGTCTCGGTGCCGGGGTCGTAGAACGGCTGCACCGGCGAGAGCTGCGGCCGGCCGTCGGCCTTGAGTGTGGCGAGGACGCCGAGCCGGCTCTCGGTGAGGAGGGTGCGCGGGGCGAAGGGTGCGGTGGTCATGGTCACCTTTCGGTCGGGGGACGGACGCTACGGCGTCGACGTGGTCCGCCGACACCGTTGCGAACGTCTCACGCGCCCCGGTATTCCGGCGGCCTGCGCCGCGCCTTCGCCGTGAACCCCTCGGTCGCGTCCTCGGAGGTGAGCGTCAGCGCCGCGCTCATGGCGACCCGGTCGAGCGCGGCGTCGAGCCCCGCGTCGGCGTACGCGTCGATGTCGCGCTTGACGGACTGCACGGCGAGCGGCGCGTTGCCGGCGATCTCGGCGGCCACGTCGCGTGAGGCACGCTCCAACTCGACGACAGGTACCACCTGTTGGAGCAGGTTGAGCCGGTGGGCGGTCTCCGCGTCGATCCGCCGCCCGGTGAGCGCGAGGAACTTCGCCCACCCGGCCCCCGCCTCACGCGCGATCCGCAGGTCCCCGCCCGCGTCGACGGCGACCCCCAACTGCGCCTCCGGCAGGGCGAACACGGCGTCGTCGGCCGCGATCCGCACATCCGCCATGAGCGCCAGCTCGAACCCGAAACCGAGGCAGTACCCCTGCACGGCGGCGACCACGGGCTGCGGCAGCCGCGCGAACGCGGCGAACCGCTCGTGCACCCACCGGATGCCCTCGTAGTACGCCCGATGCCGCGCGGAACCGCTCTCCCCCTCGATGCCGCCGCCGGGCGCGGTCACATCGATCCCCGCACAGAAGGCCCGCCCCTCGGCGCGCAGCAGCACCGCACGTATCCGCTCGTCGAACCGGATCCGGTCGGCCATGATGCCCAGCTGCCGACTGGACTCCCAGCTCCAGGCGTTGAGCTTGGCCGGACGGCACAGCGTGAGCACACCGACGCCGCCCTTCTCGACGTCGAGGCGCATCCGCCGCTCGTCCCCTTCGGGGATCCGGGTGTCGGTCGTGTCGATCATCCGCGCAGGGTAGCGGCGGGAAGCAGCATCCTGAAGACACCTGCACGCTCAACTCACGGACGCCTACGTCATCGACGAGACACGCCCCGGCGGAGCAGACCGGTCGAGACGGCCCAAAGCCGCTCGGCGGTCGCGGGATCGAGCGCCCACTCCTTGACGCCGTGCGGGTGCCGCACGAGTTCGGCGTCGTTCGGCACGGTGTACGCCTCTTGCCCGTCGTCGAGGTAGTGGCCTCCCGTGCGGGCGAACTGCGGGGCGACGGCCGCGACGACGCTGGTGGCGGCCCCCTGCTCGACGGTCTTGTACGTGAAGGTACCGGCGGCCTCGGCCGCGTCGAGCGACGCCTTCTGTTGGGGTGTGAAGTTCCGCTGGAGCCCCGTCGCGACACCCCCTGGGTTCACCGCGTTGGCCACGATGCCGTCCGCTGCCCAGAGGCGGGTCGCCTCGACGGCGAAGAGCGCGTTCGCCGTCTTGGACTGGGCGTAGGCGAGCTGCGGGTCGTACGCACGACGCTCGAAGTGAAGGTCGTCGAAGTCGACACCGGCACGCATGTGGGCCGTGGAACTGACCGCGACGATCCGTGCTCCGTCGCGGTCGGCCGCGCCCCGCGCCAATGCGCCGTGCAGCCCGGTGGCGAGCGCGAAGTGGCCGAGGTGGTTCGTCGCGAACTGCAACTCCCAGCCCTCACGGGTGCGTTCGAGGCCGCCAGTGACGACGCCTGCGTTGTTGATCAGCAGATGGAGCGGGCCGTCCCAGGTGTCGGCGAAGCGTGCGACGGAGGCCCCGTCGGCGAGGTCGAGCCGGACGACCCGCGGCCGAGTCCCGGCGGTCGACTTCTCGACTTTCTCAGCGACGGCCTCACCCGCGGCCGTGTCGCGGACGGCGAGCGTCACGTCCGCGCCGGCGGCTGCCAGCGCCCGCGCCGTCTCGGCCCCGAGCCCGGAGGACGCCCCCGTCACGACTGCACGGAGACCGTCGAGGTCGACACCGCGAAGCACCTCGTCCGCGGTGCTGGAGGCGGTGAAGGGCGTGGTGATGAGGGCGTGGGCATCCATGCGGCCGACTATACGCACTGAACATTATTTGTATAGTACGTAATCCGTCGCCTACGCTCGCCCCATGAGCAGCCCCGACGCCGACCGGCGCACCCTGGTCCTGGACTCCGCCATGGCCACGTTCGCGCGATTCGGATACCGGAAGACCTCGATGGAGGAGGTGGCACGGGCCGCGCACATCTCCCGGCCCGGCCTCTACTTCCTCTTCTCCTCGAAGGAGACCCTGTTCCGCGCCGCGGTCACCCAGACGCTCGATCAGGACATCAGCGCGATCGAACACATCCTGGCGGACGCCGGCCGCCCCCTCGCCGCGCGCCTCGTGGACGCGTTGGACCGGTGGGCCGGTCGGTACATCGGCCCGCTGTCGGGCGACATCACGGTGGTCATCGAGGACAACCCCGGCCTCCTCGGCGAGATCGTCGACACCGCGCCACGGCGCTTCGAGGTCCTGATCACCAACGCGATCGCCCTCGAATCGGCACGGAAGACCGCCACCCCCATCGCCCGGACACTGATCAGCGCCTCCATCGGCCTCAAGCACCAGGCCGCGACACGGGACTTCTACGTGGACCGGATGAGGACCGCGGTCGCACTGCTGATGCGCTGAAGACATGACGGACGCCGGTAACGTCGACAACACCGTAGACACTGTCTACCTCCATCGGGTAGACAGTGTCCATGCAGACGAACGGCACCACGGGCGGCAGCCTCAGCGAGCACCTCATCGACACCGGCGTGGCACTCGTCGACGCGGAGGGCGCGGCCGCGTTGTCACTGCGCGAGATCGCGCGGCGGGCGGGAGTCTCGCACGGCGCGCCCCGCCGCTACTTCCCCACCCACCTGGAGCTGCTGTCGGCGATCGCCCGACGCGGCTTCGCGGACCTCGGCGAACACGCAACGCGGGCACTCGCCGACGCCGGGCAGGACCCACGCACCCAGGTCGCCGCCCTGGCGCGCACCTATCTCGACTTCGCGGCGCGACACCGCGGCATGTACGAGCTGATGTTCCGCCACGACCTCTTGGAGAGTGGCGAGTTGGGGCTGCGCGAGACGAGCCTTCCGCTGTTCAAGGTGCTCGCCGACCGAGTCTCGGCAGCGCGCCCGGACGCGGAACCCGCCCTCGTGGCAGGCGCGTTGTGGGCGAACCTGCACGGGGTCGCCCAACTGTGGGGCTGGGGCAGCCTCCAACTGGCCGTCACCGCAGAGGACATCGAGCCTCTACTGACCTCGGTGCTCGACGCCCACTTGGGCCCGGCGCCCCGATGAACGACCTCACGCGTCGGCGCATCACACTCGCGGGCAGCGTCGTCGGCGCGGTCCTCGTCGCGCTCGACGGCACGGTCCTGACCGTCGCCCAGCCCGCGCTCCAGGACGACCTCGACGCCTCCCTCACGCAGGTCCAGTGGACCAGCACCGGCTATCTGATCGCGGTGGCGAGCCTGCTGGTGTTCGCCGGACGGCTCGGCGACCGCTACGGGCACACGCGGCTCTTCGGATACGGGATGCTCGGGTTCGCGGCGGCCTCCGCCGGGATCGGTGTCGCGCCGGACATCCGGTGGGTGATCGCCCTGCGCGTCCTCCAGGGAGTGTGCGGCGCGTTGCTTCAGCCGGCGACGCTCGGCATGCTGCGGGCCGCCTACGCCGCCGATTCGCTCGGTACGCCGATCGCGTTGCGCACCAGCGCGATCGGTGTCGCCGCTGCCGCGGGCCCGCTGGTCGGCGGGGTACTCACGGCGCATCTGGGCTGGCGTTCGGTGTTCTTCCTGGGCGTGCTGCCCGCGGTGGCGATCGCGGTGCTCGTCCTGGCAGTACGGGACCGGGCGCCGGTGACCGGAACGCGCGCCGTCGGGCTCGATCCGGGCGGTGCGCTGCTGCTCGCGGCGGCGCTCGGCTGCCTGGTGGCGGCGCTGGCCGCGCTCCCGGGAGCGGGGTGGTCGGCGGGCACGGTGCTGCTCGCGGCCGGAGCGGGGACGGTGGCGGTCGCCTTCGTCGTACACGAACGCCGCGTGCCGGACCCACTGTTGTCCCCCGCGCTGCTCGCGTCCCCGGCGGTCGCGCCCGCGCTCGGCATCCTGTTGACGGCTTCGGCGGCGCTGTTCGGCACGCTGTTCGTGGCCACGTACTTCCTTCAGGATGTACTCGGCCTCGACCCGCTCGGCACGGCGCTGCACATGCTGCCCGCCGCGCTGTGCATGGTGCTCGCGGCGCCGCTCACCCCGGTACTGCTGCGCCGCTTCGGGAGCCGGGCGACGACGTCGGCCGGGATGCTGCTCCTGGCGGCGGGGGTGTTCGGCTTCGGTCGCCTCGACACGTCGGCGACCCAACTGGCCATCGGGGCCTGCGCGTTCGCGATGGGCACGGGTTTCGGCACGGTGATGGTCGCGGCGACGGAGTCCCTCGTCCGCCGGGCCGCCCTCGGCACGGCCGGCGTGGCGGGCGGCCTCCAGCAGACGGCGATGAACGTGGGCCCGACACTCGGCGTGGCGACGGCGACGACGCTGCTCGCGGGCGGCGCCGACTTCGTGGCGTCGATGGGCGTGACACTGACGGCGCTTGCGATCCTCTTGCTCATCGCCTGCGCGGCCGCCGTCCGGCTTCCCGCCGAGGCAAAGCAGGGAACGACCCGAGCCCGTACGCAAACGCCCTAGGAACAGCGGCCGGAGTGGTGACGGGGATCGATACGCCCCACCCGTCACCCCTGCGCAGCCTTACCTCCGGCCGAACGCGATGCGGTGTCGCTGATGACGCCGGCAAGCCGCTGGAGCTGCGCGGCGAGCGCGTGGCGCTCTTCTGGCGTGAAGTGTGCCAGGACCTGGGACTGACGCGCCCTCAGCTCGGCGCGCATGGCGGCAAGCCGGTCGGCGCCATCCTCGGTGAGACGGATCAGCACCTGCCGCTCGTCGTGTTCGGAACGCCTCCGCGTGACCACCCCGTCAGCCTCGAGCTGTTTGAGCATTCGAGTGGCGGTGGGGACGCTGACCTCGGCCCCGGCGGCGAGCCCCCCGACCGACGCCCCTTCCCCTCGAACGTCTTCCACCAGCGGTTCCAGCATCGCCACCTGCGCCAGGGACAGCCCGGCCTCGGACCGGCCGACAGAAGCGGCCCGCGATCGGCGCATGGCGTAGAAGAGCTGATCAGCGGCGCGCGCCAGCTCCTCCACACCACCCTCGTCGCCGTCGGCGCCCCGCCGCTCCTCACCTGCGCGTTTGCTCACGTCAGCCATGACCGTTAGCTTACTAAATGCATTCGTTAGCACGCTAACCAATAGGGAGCTAAGTGCCATGGACCTTCCTGCCCGCATCGACGTCCACCAGCACATCGTCCCGCCCGTCTGGGCCCGGGCCCTCGACTCACGCGGCCTGGACTCGGGCGGCTGGGCCATCCCGTCCTGGAGCCCGGAAAGCGCCATCGCGATGATGGACCAGCAGGGAATCGCCACTGGCGTGCTGTCGGTCACCGCACCCGGCGTGCACCTCGACAGCGACGCGGCCGCCCGTGACCTCGCGCGCGCCGTCAACGAATACGGCGCCGAGGTCGTCAAGGACCACCCCGACCGCTTCGGCCACTTCGCGAGCGTCCCGCTGCCCGACGTCGACGCCGCCGTGACGGAGGCCGTCCACGCACTCGACACCCTGCATGCCGACGGCGTGGTACTGATGTCCAACACCCACGGCCGCTACCTCGGCGACCCGGACTTCGAGCCGCTGTGGGCTGAACTCGACCGCCGCGCGGCCAGCGTCTTCATCCACCCCGCCCAGCCGCCGATGCCACTGCTGCCGGGCACCCCCGCCCCCCTCGCGGATTACGTCTTCGACACCACCCGCACCGCCCTCAACCTGGTGCTCAACGGCGTCATGAGCCGTTACCCGAACATGCGCGTGATCCTCTCCCACGGCGGCGGCTTCCTCCCCTACGCCGCCTACCGGTTCACCGGGCTGGCCTCGGCCGTCGTCGACCCGGGCCGCACGGCAGAGGACGTCCTGCGCGACCTCAAGCGGTTCTACTTCGACACCGCACTGTCCGCGAGCCCCAGCGCCCTGCCCGCCTTGCTGGCCTTCGCCGAACGCGGCCACGTCCTCTACGGGAGCGACTGGCCCTTCGCTCCCCAGGACGCCGGCACGTACTACAACAGGTATCTGACCTCGTACCCCGACTTCACGCCCGGCCAGGCCGAGGCCATCGACCGCGACAACGCCGAAGCGCTCTTCCCCCGCCTCGCCCACTGACCGCGCGACATCGGCGGTCGTGGCTCAGCCCGATACAGGCGTACGGGACAGCGCGGTACGCACCGCGAAGATGCCGAGCAGGCCGCCCGCCGTGAAGCGTTGGACGGCCATGGCGCGGGGACGGGCGGCCAGGAACCCCGATACCCGGGCGGCGCCGAGCATGATCAGGGCGTTCACGGTGATCCCCACGAGGATCTGTACGCCGCCGAGTTGGAGCAACTGCCCCCAGGCAGGCCCCGCGTGCGGGTCGAGGAACTGGGGCAGCAGCGCGGCGTACATGAGCGCGATCTTGGGGTTGAGCAGGTTGGTCAACAGCCCCATGGAGAACAGCCGGGCATCGGAGACCGGCTGCAGGTCGCCGGCCGGGGCGAACGGCGAGCGGCCGCCGGGCTTGAGCATGCTCCAGGCGAGGTAGGCCAGGTAGACGGCCCCGGCCAGCTTGACCACCAGGAACGCCACCGGCACGGCGGCGAACAGTGCGGACAGGCCGGCGGCCGCTGCCAGCAGGTAGGCCACGAATCCCACGGCGGTCCCACTGAGGCTGACCAGGCCCGCCCTGCGCCCTTGGGTGATCGCGCGGGAGGCGAGGTGGATCATGTTCGGTCCCGGTGTGAGGGCCATGCCCAGCTCGATCAGGGCCACTCCCCCGACTGCGGTCGCACTGATCACCGGTCGTCCTCCTGATCGCTCGTCGGGCGCCCGATGCGGATGGGGCGCCCGGGTGCGACGGACGGCGACACGATGCCCGAACACCCGTGCCGAAGATTACGCGATCAAGGGGGCCCGCCGGTCAGGCGTCAGGCATGATGCCCTCAGTGCGGGATCCCGTCGATCAGTTCCCGTGCGCCCTGGCGCAGCAGCGCCACCGCCACCGACATTCCCAGCGTCGCCGGGTCCAACGGGCCCGCCCACTCCTGCGCGTTGAGCACCCGCTTGCCGTCGGGGGTGAACACACAGCCCCGCAGCGACAGGTCGCCGGAGCGTTCGGCGCGGGCGTAGCCGGCGATCGGCGAGTTGCAGTGACCCTGCAAGACATGCAGGAACATGCGCTCGGCGGTCGCCTCGCGCCAGGTGTCGCGGTCGCCGAGGCCGGTCACCGCCTCCAGCGTCGAGTCGTCGCCCTCGCGGCACTGCAACGCCAGGATCCCCGCGCCGATCGGCGGGCAGATCACCTCCGGCGAGAGGACCTCCGTGATGACGTCGGTGCGGTTGATCCGCTCGAGTCCCGACAGCGCGAGCAGGAGGACGTCCGCGTCGCCCGCCGCCATCTTCTCCATGCGGCGGTTGGCGTTGCCGCGCATCGGGACGCATTCCACGTGCGGGTGGGACGCGGCGAGTTGGGCGACGCGGCGGACGGATGACGTACCGACGCGGGTGCCCTCGGGCAGCTCGTCGAGGGTACGGCCCGCCGGGTCGATCAGCGCGTCCCGTACGTCGTCCCGCTTCAGGTACGCGCCGAAGGTGCAGCCCTCGGGCAGCGGCCGGTCGGCCGGGATGTCCTTGAGGCAGTGCACGGCGAGGTCGGCCTGCCCGTCGAGCAGCGCCCGGTCGACCTCCTTGGTGAAGGCACCCTTGCCGCCGAGCTTCGACAGGTCGCCCATCCACTTGTCGCCGCTGGTCGTGACGGGCACGACCTCGGTCCGGATCTCGGGGTGCAGCACGGCGAGTTCGGCGCGAACACGCTCCACCTGGGCCAGCGCCATCGGCGACGAACGGGAGACGATACGGATCAACTCGGCTGACATGCCGACACGATAGCCGCTCCGACCGCGAGGGAACCGACACCCCCACGCGGAGCGATCCGCACTCAGCGGGGCTCGGCACGCCTCGACCTCGAACTCATTCCGCGCGCAGGATGCCTTCCACCCCGTACAGGAACGTCTCGGAGATCAGCGCGGGGTCGAAGAGGCAGCCGGCGGCCATGGCGCCGTCCCGGAGCATCACGAAGTGCCGGCCCGCCTCGTCCGCGGGCGTGCAGCCGGCCTGACCGAGCAGCTCGACGGTGGTTTCCAGGAACCATTGCCGATGCGCCAGCACGGCCTGGTGGACCGGGTGGGTCGGGGCGGGGTATTCGGCCGCCGCGTTCAGGAAGGCGCAGCCGCGAAAGCCCGAGGACCGAATGCCGTCGGTGATCGTGCGGGCGACGGCGCGGACTGTATCGGCGGCCGGGAGCTCCTGCTCGCGGACGGCCTCGACCTGACCCCGGATGCCTTGATCGGCCTGCTGCAGGTAGGCGACGACGAGCTCTTCCTTGCCCTTGAAGTGCCGGTACAGCGTGGCCCGGGTGACCTGGGCCTCTTCGATGATCCGGTCCACACCGACGGAGTGGATCCCCTCGGTGTAGAAGATGCGGGTCGCCGTGGACAGCAGCCGCGCCCGCGCCTCGGACGTCCTGCCGCCTGCCGTGCTCGCACTCATGGCGCCAACGGTACCAGGCATGCGAGGGAGAACGTTCGGTCTTGACGGCGGGGCGCGGACGGCTTTAGATGGGAAACAGAAAGAGACCGAACGTTCTCCCTCGGTCGAGTGTCGGGCCTCAAAGCGCGTCGAGAACTCCGGCGCGGCACGCCTCCTCCTCCGCTCCTCCTCCGCCCTCCGAAAGGGATCCTCATGGAAACCGTCGTCTCCGCACCCGCCCCCGCGGCGAACCCCGTCGCGGCACTGCGACGTCTGTACCTTCTCCGCTTCGCGTTCGCCACCGTATGGGCCGGACTGCTGTTCACGAGCGCCGGCGCCCTGGGCCCGCTGGGCAAAACACTGCTGGTGCTCTATCCCTTGTTCGACGTGGCCTGCGCGATCGTCGACGTCCGCTCCGCCAGGGCCAACCGCGGGCCGGTGCGCGGCCTTTACGCGAACATCGCGCTCAGCGTCCTGACCACGGTGGGACTGATCCTGGCCGTCTCCTCAGGCATCCCGGCCGTGCTGCGCGTGTGGGGCGCCTGGGCCATCACCGCGGGGTTCGCCCAGCTGACCGTCGGTGTCCTGCGGCGCGGCATGGGTGGGCAGTGGCCGATGATCGTCAGCGGCGGCATCTCCGCGCTCGCCGGGGCCTCCTTCATCGCCCAGGCGGCGAAGGACGGGGCTTCGCTGACCAACCTGGCCGGATACGCCTTCCTCGGCGGCGTCTTCTTCCTCGTCTCCGCGCTCCGTCTGCGGCGCTGAAGCGACGCGTCCGGCGTTGAAGGCGCCTCGGCGTCGCTCATGTCGAGCGGCGCCCGACCGCCGGACCAGCCGCGGTCAGCCGAAGGGGCCGTCGTCCGCGAAGACGTGGGCGGCGAAGCGCTTGCCCATCCGGCGGTATGCGGAAGCTGTGGGGTGAAGGCCGTCGGCCAGGTCGGACACCTCGTCCGGGCCGAGCAGTTCACGGCCGTCGAGATAGTGGAGGTGGGGGTCGTGTGCCTTGCGGGCCGCCACGATCCGGGCCAGTTCGGCGCGGACCACGGTCAGTGTCAACGCCCCGGTGGCCACCTCTCCCGGGTCGCCCAGGGCCGTGATCTTCCCGTCCGGTCCCGTCGTGGTCGGGCCGGGGGACTCCTCGAGTGCGGGGCAGCTCACCGGGGACATCAGCAGGAGCGGGGTGTCCGGGTGCCCGTCACGGATCGTGTCCAGGAATCCGTGCACGGCCGGGCCGAACGTACGCGACCGGAAGGCGGTCAGGCTCACGATGTTGATGCCCGTCTTGAGGCTGATCAGGTCGGCGGGCATGTCGCGGATCGTCCGGGCGACGTACGGGTCGAGCAGCGCGTTGCCCGCCTGGCTGAGGTTGATCACCTCCACTCCTCCGAGCGCGGCCGCCACCACCGGCCAGGTGCCGGTCGGGCCGTCGGCCTCGATGCAGTGGCTGATGGAACTGCCGTGGTGCACCCACCGGCGGCGGCCATCAGGCAGTGGCGCCAGCACCTCTCCGTCGGCGCGCAGTGCCACCAGTTCCGTGGGGGTCTGCTGCGGCAGCCACAGTTCGACGTTCTTCATGCCGCCCGGCAGCCCGGTGAACCGTACGGTCCCCGGCTCGCCCGGGATCAGCCTCTGCGTGGCCCCCGGGCCCGCCATCCGCAGCACGTTGCCCACCGGCGCCTTCCGACGTCCGGCCAGGACGCCGTCCACCACCAGCTCCAGCATCCCGGTCGGGCGGGGATAGAGGTCGGATTCGAGCTGCCCTGTGGAGGTGAGCACCTCGAACTCCAGCTCACGCGCGTCCGTGCGGAACACCAGCCGCACGCCCGAAGGCATCAGGGTCGCCCCGTACACCGAGGGGTCCTGGTACTGCTCCATGGTCCAAGCGGGCAACCGGCGCGGCATCACGCCCACCCGCGTGGTCTCCAAGTCCAGCGCACCCCGGAATTCCACCGGCCCGCACACCAGTGGAACCGCCCGCACCGCCACCGTCACCGCTCCTGCCTCGGGTCGAACATCCCGTGTCCGGATTCGCATACGTGCCCACAAGCCCACAGCCCACGTGCCCTCGGAGAACGCGGGGCCTACCGCCCGAACACCTCGAACGGCACCGCCGGCTTTCCGCCGAACCGCTCCGCCGCCGCTTGCACGTTCCCGGTGAGGAAGGTCCGGCAATACGTCTCCGGGTCCTCGCTCGTCAACACCTCGATGTACGTGCGGTGTTCGAGGAGGGAGCTGATGGAACGCTCGAGCCCGGCCGTCGCGTCGACGGCGTGGGTGGGCTGTGCGGAACCGGCGACGGCCACCCACCGCACCCCGCCCCACGGCTCCAGCCCGTCGTCCGCCAGCTCGGGGAAGATCCACCGGTTGCCCGCGTCGCCGGCCGCGTCGAGCGTGGCCCGGCCGACGGCGACGTGGTCGGGCGTGTTCCAGGCGACGCCGCCCCACGTGTCACGGTGGTTGAGGGTGATGACGAGTTCCGGCCGGTGCCGGCGGATCGCGGCGGCGATGTCGCGGCGCAGCGCCGTGCCGTACTCGATGACGCCGTCGCGGTGATCGAGGAACTCGACCGTCTCCACCCCGACGACGGCCGCACTGGCCCGCTGCTCCTGCTCGCGCAGCGGGCCGCACTTGGCGGGTTCGAGGGTGTCGATGCCGGCCTCGCCCCGGCTGGCGAGTACGTAGGTGACCTCGCGGCCCGCGTCCGTCCAGGCCGCGATGGCGGCGGAGCAGCCGTACTCCAGGTCGTCCGGGTGGGCGACGACGGCCAGGGCGCGCTGCCAGTCCTCCGGCATGGGCTGCAGCGGGGCTTGGGTGTTCGGTTCGGGCAGGGTCATGCCGGTAAGCCTATGGCGCTGCCCGAACCGAGGGCACGCTCTTACGCCATGCCCCGCGCCATCACAAAGAGCCGCAGGGCGGTTCTTATGCCATGCCCCGCGCCATCGCAAGCAGCCGGTCGAGCACGCGCGGGCCGCCCGCGCGCAGTCCGTCGTGCTCGAACTCGTTCGTCACCCAGGGGCGAAGGCCGCGGATGCTCCGGGCCGTGCGCAGCGCGTGCTCCGTGTCGACGTACATGTCGTCGTGGTAGACGGCGGCGACCGCCGGGACCTCGTTGGCGGCGAGCCGCGTCGGGTCGTACAGCGGCGCCCAGTCGGTGCGGGCCGCGAGCCGCTCCGCGACCTCGCGCAGTGGACGCAGCGCCGGGTCGCAGTCGAACTGCCACGGGTGGATCGTCTCGCCGGTGAACAGCAGCGGTCCGCCGCCCGCGAGGGCCTTCTCCCCGTCGAACTGCGGGAATTCACCGCGTACGCGCTCCGCGGACCAGTCGGTGGCCCGGCTGCCGCCCTGCGCGTAGATCGCCTCGTGCAGCACGGCGTACAGCGGGTGGGGGCGGTAGGACAGCGCGCCCGCGACCTGTTCGCAGAACGCGTCCGACAGCTCACGCCCGCCCGGTGTCCGCACGAACGCGTCCTCGAGGAGGTAGTGCAGCCGGTCGCTGCCGTCGCCCGCGCCGAGCCAGATGCCGAGGGACTGGAAGGCGGGGACGGTCAGGCGGTAGCCGTTCGGAAGGACCGGCTCGTGCTCCTGGACGTACGCGGCGATCTCCTTCGCCCGCTCGACGTCCATCGGGTAACGGGCGTAGTGCGCACGAACCTTGCGCTCGACGCGCGGGTACGCGGCCCGGTAGACGTCGTCCGCGTGGCCGTCGAGCGTCGGCAGCCCTCCCGTGATGATCGCGGTCTCCAGGCCCTCCGGCGCGGACGACAGGTAGCGGACGGCGCAGAAGCCGCCGAAGCTCTGCCCGAGGATCGTCCAGGGCGCGCCGCCGGTGACCTCCCGGCGGATGAACTCGCAGTCACGCACGATCGAGTCGGAGCGGAAGTGCCCTACGTACGCCGCCTGTTGCTCGGCGTCGCCGCGCAGCGGAAGCGTCTGGCGGTTGACGGTGGCGGAGGCGCCGGTGCCGCGCTGGTCGAGGAGGAGGACCCGGTAGTCCTTCAGTGCGCGGCCGAGCCAGGCCGCCGGGCCGGAGAAGCGGTTGGCGCCGAAGCCGGGGCCGCCCTGGAGGTAGAGCAGCCACGGCAGCTTCTCGTGGGCGCGCCCCGGAGCGACGGCCTCGCGCGCGTAGAGCTCGATGCGCTCCCCGTCGGGAAGGTCATGATCCAGGGGTACGGAGAACCGACGGTCGGTCAGGACGACCCCGGCCTGTCGGTAGCTGGCGGCGCTCAATGCGACTCCTGTGCGGCGGTGCGGATGGTACGTCCGCCCAGTTTCCCACCTCGGTGTTCGACCGGTGTCACATCCGGCACTCCTGAACTGTCCTACCTGTGTAAGCCATCGATGGAGGCCCTCCTCGGAGGCCGGAGAAAGGATCGATCGTGGAGATGAACGCCGTCCTCGTGTGTCACTCCGTATCGCACGGCAATACGCGTCGTGTCGCCGACACCATGGCCGAGGTCCTGGGCGCGAAGGTCGTGACCCCGGAGCAGGCCGACCCCGCGGAGCTCGCGGATGCCGACCTCGTGGGTTTCGGCTCCGGTGTCTTCTACGCCAAGCTGCACCCGCGCCTGACGGACTTCGCCCGGACCCTGCCCGCCGGGCGGGGGCAGGGCCGGGCCTTCGTCTTCGCCACCAGTGGGCTTCCCGAGACGCCCCTGACGCGATTCGCCCGTCCGCTGGTCCGCCTCCTCGAAGGCAAGGGATACGCGGTGGACGGGACCTTCTCGTGCAGGGCGTTCGACACCTGGGCGCCCTTCAAGCTCGTCGGCGGCATCCACAAGCAGCGGCCGGGCGACGGGGATCTGGTCGCGGCACGGGAGTTCGCCACGCGGCTACGGGGCGTCCGGGGACCGGTGTCCTGACAGGGGCTCCAGGACCACCACCGTGGTCTCGAACGACCGCTTCGCCTCGTACGCGTCGAGGTTCTTCTCGATCTCGCGCCAGCGGTCCCACAAGTGCGCCCGCTCGTCGCCCGTCGCGGCGCGCGCCCGCACCGTCCGGCGCCCGCTGACCAGCTGGACCATCGCCTCGGGGTGTGCCCGGAGGTTGAGCCACCAGGCGGGCTCGCCCTCGCCCCACCCGTTCATCGCCAGCGTGACGAGACGTGGACCGTCCTCTACGTAAGCGACGATGACGCCGCGCGGGCGGCCCGTACGGCGGCCCATGGTGGTCAGCCGCAAGGTGCCCCACTTGTCGGGGCGCGGCTTCCACAGTCCGATCCGGCCGCCGAAGGCGCGGTACGCACCCCGGTGCGTCGACCAGGCCAGGCGGATGAACCAGCGTGGCGGGAGCCACGGCGCCTTCGTACGGTCCCCGGTCGGCATGGCGACCTCCCCCACGCGCTGTTGGCTACGGTTCCGGGGCACGGTAGCGGCGGGAGCCCGCCCCGGGTAGGGCCGAACGGGACTGACCGGGGGCGGGTGCCTACGTCTCGGGGCGCTGCCCCGGACCCCGCGGGCTCTCGTCCAAAGTGCGGGCTGCCATGACCGGGGCTCAGCACGCACCCACGCCCGGACCGGACCGGACCGGAAGACCAGAACGCTCAGCGCGCGCCCAAGCTCGATCCCCGCACCACCAACTCCGGTTGCAGCACCACCCGTCGGTGCTCGTGCGCACGCTCCGGGTCGTCCGTCGCCTCGATCTCCTCCAGGAGGAGGTCCGCGGCGAGGGCGCCCATGTGGACCGCGGGTTGCCGCACTGAGGTGAGGGGGACCGCGGCGGCCGCCGCGAACTCGATGTCGTCGTAGCCGACGATCGCGATGTCGTCGGGCACCCGGACCCCGGCCGCGTAGAGGGACTGCAGGACGCCGAGGGCGAGGAGGTCGTTGGCGCAGAAGACGGCGGTGGGGCGCTCGGTGAGGCCGAGGAGGCGGGCGCCCGCGTCGCGGCCCGCTGCCACGTCGAGGCGGTCCGTGGGGAGTTCGCGCAGCACGGACGCGGGGAGGCCGGCTTCCTTCAGGGCACGCAGGGCGCCTTGGCGGCGGTCCTCCACCTGGTTGAGCGTGCGCGGGCCGCTGACGTAGGCGATGCTGCGGTGCCCCGCGTCGATGAGGTGGCGCACGGCGAGCGCGCCGCCGTTGACGTCGTCGACCGACACCGAGCATTCGGTGGCGCCCTCGGCGACCCGGTCCACCAGCACGAACGGGATGTCGTGCCGGCGGAACGCCTCCACGGTGGGGCCGGTCGCCTCGGCGGGTGTCAGGAGGACTCCGCGTACCCGCTGCTCGGCGAAGAGCGACAGGTAGTCGGCCTCTTCGGCCGGGCTCTGCGCGCTGTTGCAGACCATCACGCCGAGCCCGGTGTCCCGCGCGGCACGCTCGGCACCGCGCGCTACATCCACGAAGAACGGGTTGCCCATGTCGAGGACGAGCAGGCCGATGATGCGGCTGCGCCCGGCGCGCAGTTGGCGCGCCGACTCGCTGCGGACGTAGCCGAGCCGCTCGATGGCGGCCTGGACACGGGCCCGCGTCGCGTCGGCCACGGCCTCGGGCCGGTTGATCACGTTCGAGACCGTGCCCACGGACACCCCCGCCTCACGGGCGACGTCCTTGATCCCCACGGACTGTGCCATCGGGTGTGGTCCTCCTGGTGAGCTGGTGCGGCAGTCGGAGTGTACGTGGCTGTGCCCGGTTGGTGTTCGACGCACCGGACGACCGAGTGAATCGTTTCGGTATCCATGCTCGCCCAGCAGGCGGAACGCCACTCCCCTACACCCACCTCCGCTCGTCCTGTCGCACCAGTAGTGCGCCCACACCTCACGCACACCGAGGCCCTACCTCACGCACGCCTCTTGCCTCCTGGGCCGAGAACCTGAATCGTTTGAACCGGAACACCTTCACCGACGAAGGGACACCCCAAGATGCGCAGCGACATACGTCGCAGAACCGTCCTCGCCGCGAGCGCGGGCGCGGTGCCCGTCCTCGCCGCGACCGCGGCCCCGTCCGCCACCGCGGCGACCTCCACCGGGCCCGCCGCCCTCCCCGCTCCCCCGATCGGCGCGGTCACCGGACTCACCACCGAACACCGCGTCGACCCGCTCGGCACCGACGCCACCCGCCCCCGCTTCGGCTGGCGACTCGACTCGCGGCGGCGTGGCCTGACGCAGGGCGCGTACCGGATCCGAGTGGCGTCGAGCGCCGCGCGGCTCGCACGCCCCGACGTGTGGGACAGCGGCCGCGTGACGTCGTCCGACTCGGTGGCCGTGCCCTACGACGGGCCCGAACTGGAGCCGTCCACGGGGTACTTGTGGTCCGTCACGGTGTGGGACGCGGACGGCCGCGAGGTCGGCACCTCCTCCGCCGCCCGCTTCGAGACCGCCCTGCTCAGCACCGACGGCGTCACCCGCTGGGACGGCGCCCAGTGGATCGGCATGAAGGGCAAGAAGCCCAACTCTGCGGGCGCGCCCCTCGTGCGGAGCCAGAGCACACTGCGCAAGGGCCGGGTCAGCGAGGCCCGGTTGTACGTGACGGCGCTCGGGGTCTACGAGGCGTACGTCAACGGTGAGCGCGTCAAAGTCCCCGAGGGCGAAGGCCGCACGGCCGAACTGCTCACCCCGGGCTGGACCAACTACGACACGAGCGTGAACTACATGACGTACGACGTCACGGAGTTGGTCACACGCGGCGGCAGCCGTGACGTGACGCTCGCCGCCGTGCTCGGCAACGGCTGGTACAACGCGCGTGTCTCCGAGGGCAGCAAGTACTACTCCGAGGACGGCAATCCGCTCGCCCTCAAGGCCAAGCTCCTCGTCCGGTATGCCGACGGCAGCACGCAGAGCGTCGTCACCGAGCCTGGCGCAGGATGGAAGGCCACCGACACCGGCCCCTATCGCGCCGATGACATCTACGACGGCCAGACCTACGACGCCCGCAAGGAACTCACCGGCTGGACGGCGAACGGCTACGACGCGTCCACCTGGTCGGACGTCGAAGAGGTCGGCTACGCCGCGACGTACCCGGACGCCAAGCTGACCGCCTACCCCGGTGAGACGGCCCGCCTGATGGAGAAGTGGGACCGCGCGCCCGAGTCGGTGACGGTCTACTCCGAGGTCACGGGCGAGGAGTCGAGCGCCAACGGCAAGGGCCGCGTCGTCCCCGACCCCGCCCGCTCCACCAGCGGGAAGCCAGGACCCGTCACCCTGCGTCCCGGTGACACCGCCGTCTTCGACCTCGGCCAGAACATGGTCGGCGTCCCCCGCTACACGCTGCGCGGGCCCGCCGGAGCCGAAGTCGTCGTCAGGTTCGGCGAGATGCTCAACGACGACAGCAAGGGCGCGGACGGCCCGGTGGGCTCCCTCTACCGCGCGAACCTCCGCTCGGCGAAGGCCACGAGCACGTACATCCTCAAGGGGGCCGGCGGCGACAAGAGTTCCGGCGGCGAGGGCGAGACACACGAGGACACACTCACCTTCTACGGCTTCCGCTACGTGTCGGTGGCGGTGACCACCAAGGACGCCGAGGTCACCGTCTCGGACCTGACCGGCAGGGTCGCCACCTCCGCCCTCCGCGAGACCGGCAGCGTCACGACCAACGACGATGACATCAACCAGCTGATCAGCAACGTCCATTGGGGCCAGCGCGGCAACTACCTGTGGGTGCCGACCGACTGCCCGCAGCGCGACGAGCGTCTCGGCTGGACCGGCGACACGCAGGTGTTCTCGATGACCGGCCTCTACAACACGGACTCGGTCGCCTTCCTCAGCCACTTCGAGGACATCCTGATCGAGTCGCAGAAGACGTACGGCGTCGACGGCGCGCAGTTCACCGCGGTCGCGCCCGGCAACCGGTACAACGCAGCCGAGCCGTGCAGTGGTTGGGCGGACTGCGGGGTCGTCGTGCCGTGGACGGTGTGGCAGATGAGCGGCGACCGGACCATCATCGACCGCAGCTGGGACGCCATGGCCCACTACATCGACTGGATCAAGAAGAAGGGCGGCGACAGCTACGCGGGCCAGGGCGCGATCTTCGCCGACTGGCTCGCCTTCCAGAACACCGGCACCCAGCTGATGAGCGACGTCTACTACGCGTACAGCGTCCGCCTGATGGCACAGATGGCGCGCGCGACGGGCCGGACCTCGGAGTCGAAGGCGTACGAGGATCTCTTCGCCCGCATCCGCCGCGCCTTCATGGCGAAGTACATCGCGGTCGACGGCGCCAAGATAACCGTACGGTCGAGCCTCGGCGGCAAGCCGGTCATGGGCGGCGACCCGGAGGACAACAGCCAGTCGGCCCTCCTCTGGGTCCTCAAGCTCGGCCTCTACGACACGCAGGCCCAACGCCGCGCTCTGGTCGGCCTGTTGGCGGACAACATCGGCAACGACGCGGCGTACAAGGCCGCCCACCCCGACAGCGCCCGCGTCGACTACGCGGAGAACACCCTCTCGGTCGGCTTCCTCGGCTCGAACGTCCTCGCCCCGGTCCTCACCGACGAGGGCCGCCCCGACCTCGCGTACAAGCTGCTGCACCAGGACGCCATGCCGTCCTGGCTCTATTCGGTGAAGAACGGCGCGACGACGATCTGGGAGCGCTGGAACTCCTACTCCAAGGACGACGGTTTCGGCCCGGTGGAGATGAACTCCTTCAACCACTACTCGTACGGCGCGATCATGGAGTGGATGTACACGTACATGGCGGGCATCGCCGGCGACCCCGACCACCCCGGCTTCCAACGCTTCCGCCTCCAGCCGCACCTCGACCCGACCGGAAAGATCACACAGGTCGAGGCCCGCCACCTCTCCCCCTACGGCGACATCACCAGCTCCTGGTCCCTGTCGGCCGACGGCACCCTGTCCTACGAGGCCGCCGTCCCGGCCAACACCGAGGCGACACTGTCCCTGCCGGCCGTCGCGGCGGACGCGGTTCGCGAGGGCCGCACCCCACTGTCGAAGGCGGCCGGGGTGCGCTTCGAGGGTTTCGCGGACAAGGTGGCCACGTACCGGCTGTCGCCGGGGAGGTATCGGGTGACGAGTTCGGTGCGGTGACCGTCATCGCACTGCCCGGCTGGACCCCCGCACCACCAACTCCGGGCGCAGCACGATGTGTTCGTGGTGGTGTTCCGCCGCATGGGGGCCGGTTTCCTGGAGGAGGAGGTGGGCGGCGATGGCGCCGAGGGTTGTGGCCGGTTGGCGGACGGAGGTGAGGGGGACCGTCGCGGCCGAGGCGAATTCGATGTCGTCGTAGCCGACCAGCGACATGTCCTCGGGGACCCGGACCCCCGCCGCGTAGAGGGACTGGAGGACGCCGAGGGCGAGGAGGTCGTTGGCGCAGAAGACGGCCGTGGGGCGGTGCGACAGGCCGAGGAGGCGGGCGCCCGCGTCGCGGCCGGCCGCCACGTCGAGGCGGTCCGTGGGGAGTTCGTGGAGCGCGGTCACGGGGAGGCCCGCCTCGGCGAGTGCCTTGTGGGCACCCTCGCGGCGGTCCTGCACCTGTTTGAGGTGGGGTGGGCCGCTGACGTAGGCGACGGTGTGGTGGCCCGCGTCGACGAGGTGGCGGACGGCGAGCGTGCCGCCCGCCACGTCGTCGACCGCCACCGAGCAGCCCGGTTCGTCGCCGGCGACCCGGTCCACGACGACGTACGGGATGCCGTGGCGGCGGAAGGCGCGGAGCGTCGCGCCGCTGGGGTCGGCCGGGGTGATCAGGGCGCCGCGGACCCGCTGTTCGGCGAACATGGAGAGGTACTCGGCCTCGACCGACGGGCTCTGCGCGCTGTTGCACACCATCACGCCGAGCCCGGCCTCGCGCGCGGCGCGTTCAGCGCCGCGCGCGAGGTCCACGAAGAACGGGTTGCCCATGTCGAGGACGAGCAGCGACATGATCCGGCTCTGCCCGGCCCGGAGTTGGCGGGCGTACTCACTGCGTACGTAGCCGAGTCGGGCGATGACCTCCTGGACGTGTCGACGCGTGGGCCCGGAGACCCGGTCGGGCTGGTTGAGGACGTTGGAGACGGTGCCGACGGAGACACCGGCCTCCCGGGCGACGTCCTTGATGCCCACGGCGGGACGCTCACGCAAGGTGGAAGACCTCGGTGAGCGGGCACATCGCGGCGTCGGGCGCCTGCCCGTCCAACGCCTCGAAGAACTCGCCCATTTGGACCTGCCAGCGCGCGTTGACATCGGTGGCGTCCATGGCGGCGCGCGCCTTGTCGAAGTCCTCCGTCTCCAGGTAGCCGACGAGCAGTCCGTCCTCGCGCAGGAAGAGCGAGTAGTTGTGCCAGCCGGTGGCGGAGAGGGCATCCTGCATCTCCTGCCATACGTGCGCGTGGCGGGCCTTGTACTCGTCGATGCGCTCGGCCCTGACCTTGAGCAGGAAGCAGACGCGCTGCATGTCACTCATGTGTCGTTTCCCGCTCAGAACTTGTAGTCGTCGATGTTCGACTTGTTGAAGACGGTCGGCTTGCCGAGTGTCACGACGCCGTCCTTCTCGATCGTGTACTCGCCCATGTCACCGGCCGTGAACTTCTCCCCCGCCTTGCCGGTGATCTGCCCGGACTCCAGGGCGACGGCCGTGTGCGCGGCGAGCGCGCCGAGCTTCGCCGGGTCCCACAGCTCGAAGGCGTCGACGGTGCCGTTCTTGACGTAGGCGCGCATGTCGTTGGGGGTGCCGAGGCCGGTCAGCTTGACCTTGCCCTTGTACTTCGAGCCGGAGAGGTACTGGGCCGCCGCCTTGATGCCGACCGTGGTCGGGGAGATGATCCCCTTCAGCTTCGGGTGCTCCTGGAGCAGGCCCTGGGTCTGCTGGAACGACTTCTGCGCGTCGTCGTCCCCGTAGGCGGTCGTGACGAGCTTGATGTCCTTGTAGGCGGGCTTCTTCAGCTCGTCCTTCATGTACTTGATCCACGTGTTCTGATTGGTGGCCGTCTGGGCCGCCGAAAGGACCGCGATCTCGCCCTTGTTGCCGATCTGCTTGGCGATCTGCTGCACCTGGGTGCGGCCGAGGTCCTCGGCACTGGCCTGCGACACGAAGGCGTTGCGGCAGTCGACCTTGGTGTCGGAGTCGTACGTGACGATGCTGACGCCGTTCTTCATCGCCTGCTTGAGCGCGGTGCACAGGGCACCCGGGTCCTGCGCGGACACGGCTATGGCGTCGGCCTGCTGCTGGGTCAAGGTGTTGACGTAGGAGACCTGCCCGGAGGTGTCGGTGCCGGAGCTGGTGCCGACCTCCTTGTACTTCGAGCCGAGGGTGGTGAGCGCCTTCTTGCCGCCGGTGTCGGAGGTGGTGAAGTACGGGTTGTTGACCTGCTTGGGCAGGAAGGCGACCGTGAGGCCCTTCTTGGTCTTGGCGTTCGGGTCGGCCTTGCCCGCGGCCGCCGACTTGGCGTCCTCCTTGTTGGAGTCGGACTTGGTGGTGCCGCCGCAGGCGGTGGCGCCCACGACGAGGGCGGTGGTGACGGCGAGCGCGGCGGTCAGCCGGCGGGTGCGAGCGTTCATGGCGCTTCCTTAGGGAGTACGGGACGTAGGGCTATGGGGCGACAGGTGCGGGTTCGGCTGCCGCCGTCTTCTTGCGGGACCGTGCCTGCGCGATCTGGCGGCCGACGCGCGGCGCGAGCACGGAGATGACGAGCAGCACGCCGGTGACGACGATCTGGGACTGCGCGGAGACGTTGAGGAGGCTCATCACGTTCTGCAGCGAGCCGAGCAGGAACACACCGGCGATGGCGCCACCGAGGGTGCCCTTGCCGCCGTCGAAATCGATGCCGCCGAGCAACACGGCAGCGATGACGGAGAGTTCGAGCCCAGTGGCGTTGTCGTAGCGGGCGCTGGCGTAGTGCAGGGCCCAGAAGACACCGGTGAGCGCGGAGAGCACTCCGGTCGTGACGAACATCGACAGCTTGAGCCGCTTGACACGCACCCCGGCGAACCGGGCGGCCTCCTCGTTCGCGCCGATCGCGAAGAGGGAGCGACCCATGCGGGTGGCGTGCAGCACGACGATCGCGATGGCGAGGAGGACGACGAAGGGCAGGGCGGCGTACGGGATGAAGGTGTCACCGATCCGGTTCGCGCCGAAGTCCAGGTACTGGGAGGGGAAGTCGGTGACCGAGTCGGAGCCGAGGACGATCTGGGCGATGCCGCGGTAGGCGGCCATGGTGCCGATGGTGACGGCGAGCGAGGGCAGGCCGAGGCGGGTGACGAGCAGCCCGTTGATCAGTCCGCAGACGACGCCGAGGAGCAGGCACAGCGGGATGATCGTCTCGATGGCCATGCCGTTGTTCCACAGCGCGCCCATCACGGCGCCGGACAGGCCGACCGTGGAGCCGACCGACAAGTCGACCTCGCCGGAGATGACCAGCATCGTCATCGGCAGCGCGATGATCGCGATGGGCAGGGTGTTGCCGATCAGGAACGACAGGTTCAGCGCGTTGCCGAAGTTGTCGACGAACGCGAACGAGCAGAGCAGCAGCACGATGAGCAGGGCGCCGACGGCGGTGTCCCAACGAACCGCTCCTGTAAGCGAGTTCTTACGCATGGCGTCACGCATGGCGGGCGCTCCTCATCTGTGCGGCCTGCTTGCGCAGCACGGCGGCGACCCGCAGTGCGACGATCCGGTCGACGGCGATGGCGAGCAGCAGCAGGATTCCGTTGATGGCGGTGACCCAGACGGAGCTGACGCCGATGGCGGGCAGCACGCTGTTGATGGACGTCAGGAGGAGGGCGCCGAGGGCGGCGCCGTAGACGGTGCCCGCGCCGCCGGTGAAGGCGACGCCGCCGACGACGACGGCGCTGACGACGGTGAGTTCGTAGCCGTTGCCGGTGCCGGAGTCGACGTTGCCGAAGCGCGCCAGGTACAGGGCGCCGGCGAGTCCGGCGAGCGCCCCGCACAGCACGTACGCGGTCATGATCCGCTTGCGGACGGGGATGCCGGCGAGGTTCGCGGCCTCGGGGCTGGAGCCGAGCGCGTACATCTCGCGGCCGCTGCGGTAGCTGCGCAAGTAGTAACCGACGCAGAGCAGGACGGCGACGGCGAGCAGCGCCAGGTAGGGCACGATCCAGATGCCGTCGTGGCCGAAGTCGACGAAGGCGTCGGGCAGGTCGGCGGCCACGATCTGCTGCGAGCCGACCCAGATGGAGTCGATGCCGCGCACCACGTACAGCGTGCCGAGCGTGACGACGAGGGCGGGCACCTTGCCGAGGCTGACGAGGGCGCCGTTCAGGACGCCGAAGACGGTGCCGATGGCGACGGCGTACACGACGGCGATCAGTGAACTGCCGCCGCCCTGAAGGTAGTCACCGGCGGCGAAGGCGGAGATACCGAGCACCGAGCCGACGGACAGGTCGACGTTGCGGGTGATGACGACGATCGCCTGTCCGGTGGCGACGAGGACGAGGATGGTGGCGTTCAGGAGGAGGTCCTTGACTCCCTGCTGCGACAGGAACTCGGTGTTGGAGACCTGCGTGGCGAGCAGCATCACCACGAGCACGGCGGCGACGGCGAGTTCGCGCGCCTTGAACACCTTGTCGAGCAGCCGCCGCCCAGCCGTGGGAGGTGGCGCGGAGTCCTCGCGTACGGGTGGTGCGGTGATGGTCATGTCGTGCTCCTTGCGGTGCGGGCGGGCCGCACGGGGGTGGTGGTCACGCCACCCTCCCCGTCGCCGCCGCCATCACGGACTCCTCGGTCGCCTCGGCGCGGGGCAGTTCGGCGGAGAGCCGGCCCTCGTGCATCACGAGCACCCGGTCGGCCATGCCGAGGATCTCGGGCAGGTCGGAGGAGATCATCAGGACGGCGACGCCCTCGGCCGCGAGCGAGGAGAGCAGTCGGTGCACCTCGGCCTTGGTGCCGACGTCGATGCCGCGCGTGGGCTCGTCGACGATGAGCACCTGCGGGCCGGTGGCGAGCCACTTGGCGAGAACGACCTTCTGCTGGTTGCCGCCGGACAGCGTGCCGACGACATCGGCGAGCCGCGCGTACTTGACCTGCAGCTTCACCGACCAGTCGAGCGAACGGCTGCGCTCCGCCTTGCGGTTCATGAGGCCCGCGCGGGAGGTGTCGGCGAAGCCGGTGAGCCCGATGTTGCGCTCGATGGACATGTCCATCACGAGGCCCTGGGCCCGCCGGTCCTCGGGGACGAGCGCGAGGCCCGCGTGCATCGCGAGGCTGGGCGCGCCGGGCTTGAGCTTCTGCCCGAGGACCTCCACCTCGCCGCCGTCGAAGCGGTCGACGCCGAACACGGCGCGGGCCACCTCGCTGCGCCCCGCGCCGACGAGCCCGGCGAGGCCGACGATCTCGCCGCGCCGCACCTCGAAGGACACGTCGGTGAACACACCCTCGCGGGTCAACCGGCTTACGTTGAGGGCGACTTCACCGAGTTCGGTGACCTGCTTGGGGTACAGCTCGTCGAGGTCGCGGCCGACCATGCGGCGTACGAGTTCGTCCTCGGTGAGGCCGTCGACCGGCTCGCTCGCCACCCACGCGCCGTCGCGCAGCGTCGTCACCCGCTGGCACAGCTCGAAGATCTCCTCGAGGCGGTGCGAGATGAACAGCACGGCGGCGCCCTGCTCGCGCAGCGTCCGTACGACGCCGAACAGGCGGGCCACCTCGCTGCCGGTGAGCGCGGCGGTCGGCTCGTCCATGATCAGCACGCGGGCGTCGAAGGACAGCGCCTTGGCGATCTCGACGAGCTGCTGGTCGGCGATGGACAGGCCGCGGGCCGGCTGGTCCGGGTCGAGCTCCACGCCGAGCCGCTTGAACAGGGCCGCGGTGGACTCCTTGACCGTGGTGTGGTCGACGCGGCCGAAGGAGCGGCGCGGCTGGCGGCCCATGAAGATGTTCTCGGCGATGGACAGGTCGGGGAAGAGCGTCGGCTCCTGGTAGATGACGGCGACACCGGCGTCGCGGGCGTCGGCCGGGCCGTGGAACTCGACCGGGGAGCCGTCGAGCAGAACCGTCCCGGTGTCCGGGCGGTGCACCCCGGCGAGGGCCTTGATGAGCGTCGACTTTCCCGCGCCGTTCTCACCGGCGAGGGCGTGCGCCTCGCCCGCGTGCAGGCTCAGTGACACACCACGCAGGGCGCGCACGGCACCGAAGGACTTGCTCACCCCCTCCAGGGCGAGCACCGGAGTGGTCTCCGGTTCAGGTGGCGTCATGACAGGTCTCCAGACGATCCCGTGAAATGTTTCAGTGAAACGTTCCGGAAGCTAGCCACGCACCGGCGCCGCGGTCAAGGGGTCTGAACAGCCGGAATACGTCGACGTACGACACGATTCCGTAACGCGAGAGAGGCGCGGTCCACCCCCTTGACGCACTCCACGAGGGGGACTAGCTTCGCTGCACAATGAATCGATTCACACTCGATTCAGCAGACCATTCAGCAGACGGCTCGCAGACCCGTGTACTCAGAGGTGGACATGCCTGACATCGCTGCCGTGAAGGCCGCACTCGCCAACCAGCGGATCGAGACGCCTTCCTGGGGCTACGGCAACTCCGGCACCCGGTTCAAGGTGTTCGCCCAGGCCGGCGTGCCCCGCACGCCCCGCGAGAAGCTCGACGACGCGGCGAAGGTGCATGAGTTCACCGGCATCGCCCCGAAGGTCGCGCTGCACATCCCGTGGGACAGGGTCGACGACTTTGCGGCGCTGTCGGCGTACGCGAAGGAGCGCGGAGTCGAGCTCGGCACCGTCAATTCCAACACCTTCCAGGACGACGACTACAAGTTCGGCAGCGTCTGCCACCCGGACCCGAAGGTGCGCCGCAAGGCACTGGACCACCTGCTCGAATGCGTCGACATCATGGACGCGACGGGTTCCAAGGACCTGAAGATCTGGCTCGCCGACGGCACCAACTACCCGGGCCAGGACGACATCGTGGCCCGCCAGGACCGCCTCGCCGAGTCGCGCGCCGCCGGCTACGAGCGGCGGGGCGGGCCCCACCCCCTGCGCCAGGGGTACATGTTAGTATATCCCTCCGACAACACAAAGGGACAGCCCCGCGGGGGGCCCTCCAACAAACACTTGGTAAAACACCG
>NZ_JBEOVM010000039.1:0-25929 GCF_040295505.1 Streptomyces sp. NPDC002790
TTCGGCAGGATGCTCGCCGAGATGCAGCATCTGCACCGCAGCCACCCGGGGGCGTCATGGTGACCACGGCGCACACCTACCAGGGCCCGCGAGCCCATACGGCAGGGCTCGGCCACGGTGCCGCTGAAGTGGCGCGGCCGTACGTAGGGGCTGGTCCCGGTGCTGCCGGGCCGGTGTGGCGCGGCCGTACGTGGGGGACCAGCCCCGGTGCCGCCCGGAACGGTGCCGCCTAGAGGAGTGAGGGGACCTCGGTTGCCGATACGGAACGCGAGGCGCGCTCAAGCGCACTCGCCAGGAGGGCCAGGTCCGTGGGGCCGTTGCCCAGTTCGCGGACCGGGCGGCGGTCCGGGGGGTCGCCCATGCGGGCCCATTCCAGCGCCACCACGGTGGGCCGCTGAGTGGCCGTACGAGGGATGCGGCCGGTCACCCGGCCCGCCTGTACCTCGACGTCCCGCCCGTCCGCCCCGTGCAACACCCCACGCCCCGGCGCCGGATCCTCACTCCCGGCCCCTGGCGCGTCCAGCACCACCCGCGGCCGAGCCACCCACCCCCCGGCCCCGCCGGAGGCGAACGCCGCGACGAGGTGCACCCCGAGCCGCTCCCCGTCCCGTACGACGGCCTCCAGGGCCCGGACCACGGACCCCGCGGCCGGCCGCCCCATCGACCCGAGCGGCGGCGACAGCAACGCGTCCAGGTCGTCCACGACGACCACGAGCCGCGGCAGCGGAGGCCCGGCCTCCGCCCGCTCCCGCGTGGCCCCGGGACGGAGCCGCATCGTCGAACTCGGCGGCACGTCCACATCCCCGGCACTCTCGGACGACGGCGCCCCGCGCTGGGACACGACCCGCCCCGACACGGCCCGCTGTGTGTGCCACTCGGAGAAGTGCGTACGCCCTATGAGCTCGGCCCGCCGCTTCAGCTCGGTACTCAGCGCCTGGGCGAACTCCCGCATCCGTACGGGGTCGTTGGCACCGAGGTGCGTCGTGACGTGCGGCAGGTCCGTGCAGACCCGCAGCCCCTCCGCGCGCTCCCCGCCCGACGCCCCGTCGACCAGCACCATCCCGAGCCGGTCGGGACGCTCCGCCGCGGCGAGCGACGCGGCGACCGAACGCAGCAGTTCCGTACGGCCACTTCCCGCGGGCCCCTCGACCAGCAGATGCGGCCCTTCCGCGGCCAGGTCCACGGTCAGCGGCCCGCGGGGCCCGGCCCCGAGCACCGCCCACACCCGCCCGCCGATGGAGTCGGGATCGTCCCCGGCCGCCGCCCAGCGCGCCATGAGGGACGCCGGGGTGGCACGGGCGAGCCCCAACTCGTCCAGGAGGCGGGAGGTTTGGGGCAGCGGCGCCGACACGCGCGAGCCCGGCCGGTCACCGGAACCGCCCACCGCGTCCGTGCGCAACGGAGCGAGCGCCCGCGCGAACCGCTCCGCCCAGGCGAGCGACACCGCGTCGGCCGTACCGACCGTGCCGTGCCCGACGAGCTGGCCCTGCGCAGCCCGGTGCAGGCGAAGTGTCGTCGCCACGTCACCGCTGAGCAGCGCCACGGCCCCGCACGCGCGGAACGCCGGGCTCTGCGCGCAGGCCGCCTCATAGCTCTGTGTGGCCGGTGAGGCGGGCGAGGCGGCGGGCGCCTCGGCCAGGCACACCACGTGGATCCCGGCCGCGGCCCCTTCGGCGGCGAGCCGCACCGTGGCCTCCCGAAGGGAGGCGCTCCCCGGGTCGCCGTCGATCACGACGACCGTCGCGGCGACGGGCTCGTCGGGAGTCCGCGCCGAGGGCCGGTACCCCGCCGCGTGGTCGTCGAGGCGGCGCAGCAGCTCGTTCGTACGGGCCGCCGCCTGCTCACGGTCGTACGCGAGCAGCAGCCGGCAGTCCTGGCCGTGGGCGGGGCGTACCTGGGGCAGCCAGCCGAGCCAGGACCAGTCGGCGACCCGCTCCTCCAGGGAGCGCGCACGGTCGGTCGAGACCAGTACGAGCTCCAGGCGCTCCGGCGCGTGCAACGTCGTGAGCTGGGCGACGGCGCAGCGCGCCAGGCCCGCGAGCCGCGCGCGCGGCCCCGCGACCCCCAGCGCCCCGGCCTCGGCGAGGCCCACGGTCACCGGCACGGCGGGTAGCAGCCCCACCCCGCCGGGACCCGGCCGGTCGACGCTGCCGAGCCGCACCGCGAGCGCCTCCGCGTCGCCGGGCCCGCGCTCCCACAGCCGCGGCCCGGGGCCGAGCGCGGTGAGCAGCAGCGCGGCGGCGTCGGGCCACGTCTCGGCGGCGCCGGCGACGGGCCTGGGCTCCTCCTCGTACGAGGGGGCCTCAGCCTCAGGAGGCATGGAGAGGTCGGCGACGGGTTCGGAGCGCTGTGGGGTGCGCAGCACGTGCGGCTCGTGGATCTCGTGCTGCTGGTCCTCCATGTCGAAGCCCTCACGCTCGTCCCGCTTGCCGCGGCGCAGCAGGCGCGAGAGCCCGCCGCGCTTGCGCGGTGCCTGCGGCAGCGAGGTGCCACGCGCGGGGGTGCCCACGCGCGTGGGGTCCGCCTCTTCGGTCGGCTCCTGTTCGGGTACCAGCGGCCGCGCGCCCTCATGAGCGGCATCGCTCGCCGCGCCCCAGGCGGAGTCCCCGTACGCGTGCCCGGTCTCCTGGCCGGGGTCGGCGGCGGGAGCCTGCGCGGGCGCGTCAACCGGCTGTTCGGTGAACAGCACCCGTACGTGCCCCTCCCCGTCCGGCGCCGTCCGCAGCGGCCTGGGCCGGGCGGCGTCACCCGCGACGGAGACCCGCAGCGCCGATTCACCGAGGCGCACCAGCGAACCGGGGGACAGGCGGACGGGGCGGGAGCCGAGGGGGCGGCCGTCCACCGACGTCCCGTTCGTCGACTCCAGGTCCTCCACCGAGATCCGGCCGTCGGCGCCGAGCGTCACCGCGCAGTGCAGGCGTGACACGTCCGGGTCGTCGAGCGATACGTCGGCGTCGGCGGAGCGGCCGATACGGATCTGCCCGCCGTGCAGCAGGTGGACGCCGCCCGCGTCGGGGCCCGCCACCACATGGAGCTGGGCCGCCGCGTCGTCCGGCTCGGGGCCCGGGTCCACGGGGGCGCCGAGCGCGATCACCGCGCCGTCGATCAGCGGGGGCTCACCTATGACGCAGCGCTGTGCATCGAGCCGCTCCGTGCCCGCGTACAAGGTCGTGGACCCCGCCTCGCCGCCCGCGACGGCGGTGGCCAGGCCGGAGGCGACCGCCGCGAGTGCGGTGCCTGCGGGCGCCGTGACCAGCACGTCGACACCGCGTGCCAGCGCTCCGTCACCACATGCGAGCATGTCGGGGCGCGTGCCCAGGGGGTCTACGACGGTAAGCCGGATCTGCATCGCCGCCTGCGGTCCCTTCTGCGCGGGCGCCCGGGAACAGAGGGGCTGCCCCGCGGTCCCCCACCGCAGATTCCCCCCACCGCCACGGGCACGTCAGCCAGTGCTGGAGGCATCCTTGCACTTGCCGCTGACAACACGCCCGCCCCCCACCCGTAAGTGATCTTGATTGGTCGGCTCTGCCCGTAAAAGTTCCTGCTCGTTGCCCGCTTGAGATCAGTCACGTCGTCCCTCGGCAACCGACTGCCCCAGCCGTGCGTCTTTCCGTCGAACATGGGTAGGGCCGTCACGGCCGAAACCACGGAAGATCGACAGTCGGTACCGGGGGATCCGCCACTAGAGTGGGTCGGAACACCCGGAACCAGGTGACCCAAGCAAGTACCGATGCAGGGAGCGCATGACGTGCGGCCGGTAGGCAGCAAGTACCTGCTCGAGGAGCCGCTCGGACGCGGCGCCACGGGCACCGTCTGGCGAGCCCGCCAGCGCGAGACGGCGGGCGCCGAGGCGGCCGTCGCCGGGCAGCCCGGCGAGACCGTCGCGATCAAGGTCCTCAAGGAAGAGCTCGCCAACGACGCGGACGTGGTGATGCGCTTCCTCAGGGAGCGCTCCGTCCTGCTGCGGCTCACCCACCCGAACATCGTGCGCACCCGCGACCTGGTCGTCGAGGGCGAGCTGCTCGCCCTCGTCATGGACCTCGTCGAGGGCCCGGATCTGCACCGCTACCTGCGCGAGAACGGGCCGTTCTCGCCGGTCGGCGCCGCGCTCCTGACGGCCCAGATCGCCGACGCGCTCGCCGCGTCGCACGCCGACGGGGTGGTGCACCGCGACCTCAAGCCGGCCAACGTCCTACTGAAGCAGGACGCCGGTGAGATGTACCCGATGCTCACCGACTTCGGCATCGCCCGCCTCGCCGACTCCCCGGGCCTGACCCGCACCCACGAGTTCGTCGGCACGCCCGCCTACGTGGCGCCCGAGTCCGCCGAGGGCCGCCCGCAGACCAGCGCCGTCGACGTCTACGGCGCGGGCATCCTGCTGTACGAGCTGGTCACGGGCCGACCGCCGTTCTCCGGCGGCTCTGCGCTCGAGGTCCTGCACCAGCACCTCAGCGCCGAACCGCGCCGTCCCTCGACGGTCCCGGACCCGCTGTGGACGGTCATCGAGCGCTGCCTGCGCAAGAACCCGGACGAACGGCCGAGCGCGGAGAACCTCGCGCGCGGCCTGCGCACCGTCGCCGAGGGGATCGGCGTGCACGCGAACAGCGCGCAGATCGCCGCGGCCGAGGGCGTCGGCGCGCTCCTGATGCCGGACCCCACCCCGGCCCACGTGCCGGGCACCCCCGGCACCTCGGACGCGGACCCGACGCAGGTGCTGCCGAACAACGCGGCGGCGGCGGGCTTCGCCGGAGCGGCGGGGGCGGCGGCCGGTGCCGCGGCGGCGTCGGCGTACGACCCGAACGCGGCCACCAGCATCATGCAGCAGCAGGGCAACGGCCAGGGCGGCGACGCCGCCGATCCGACGGCCGTGATGCCGCCCATGCCGCAGGGCCAGCCGGAGCAGATGCCCGACGCCTGGGGCAACCAACTGCGCGCGGCCCGCGACCGCAACGAGCAGACGCAGGTCCAGTACCTCGACCCGAACGAGGACCCGCTGCGCCGCCGCCCGCAGCGCCAGGTCGCGCGCCCGCAGCAGCAACAGCCCCAGCAGCACCAACCGCAGCAGTACGCGCCGCAGCAGCAGCCCCAGCACCAGCCGCAGCAGTACGCGCCGCCGCAGCAGCCGCCGCCCCGCCAGGCCCCGCGCCCGGCACCGGAGCCGCGCGAGCCGCGCCGCCGCAGTCCCAACCGGATGCGGATTCCGGGCCTCGGCTGCCTCAAGGGCTGCCTGTTCATGATCGTGATGCTCTTCGTGGTGAGCTGGCTGGTCTGGGAGTTCACCCCGCTCCAGGACTGGATCGGCACCGGCAAGGGCTACTGGGCCCAGATCTCCGACTGGTTCTCCACAGTGTCCGGCTGGATCGGCGATCTCGGGAGCAAGACCGGCAACTAGACGGTGACGTTGGCGATTTGTCGACACCCAGCGGGTGAATTCCCCCTCTGATGCGCAGGTTGGCGTCCGAGCCGCGTAGCTTGGGCGCCAACACGCGTCTGGTAGGAGCAGCCTTGGCACGGAAGATCGGCAGCCGGTACACCGCACACCAGATCCTGGGGCGCGGCAGTGCGGGCACGGTGTGGCTGGGTGAGGGACCCGAGGGTCCGGTCGCCATCAAACTGCTGCGCGAGGACCTCGCCGCCGACCAGGAACTGGTCGGCCGCTTCGTCCAGGAGCGCACCGCCCTGCTGAGCCTCGACCACGCGCGCGTGGTGGGCGTGCGCGACCTGGTGGTCGACGGGAACGACCTGGCGCTCGTCATGGACCTCGTACGGGGCACGGACCTGCGCACGCGGCTCGACCGCGAGCGCCGGATGCCGCCCGAGGCCGCGGTCGCCGTCGCCGCGGACATCGCCGAGGGCCTCGCCGCCGCGCACGCCGCGGGCATCGTGCACCGCGACGTCAAGCCGGAGAACGTACTGCTCGACATGCAGGGCGAGCTCGGCCCCGGCGGCTCGCACCCCGCGCTGCTCACCGACTTCGGCATCGCCAAGCTGATCGACACCCCGCGCCGCACGCGCGCGACGAAGATCATTGGAACGCCGGACTACCTCGCCCCCGAGGTCATCGAGGGCCTGCCCGCGCGCGCGGCCGTCGACATCTACGCGCTCGCGACGGTCCTGTACGAACTTCTCGCCGGCTTCACGCCGTTCGGGGGCGGCCACCCCGGCGCCATCCTGCGCCGGCACGTCACGGAGACGGTGGTCCCGCTCCCCGGCATCCCCGACGAGCTGTGGACGCTGCTCATCCAGTGCCTCGCCAAGGCCCCGGCCTCCCGCCTGCGCGCCACCGAGCTGGCCGCGCGTCTGCGCGAACTGCAGCCGATGCTCACCGGCCTGCCCCCGCTCGACGTGGACGAGCCGGAGACGGAGCCCGCCCCCGACGACGAACCGGACCAGCGGACCGAGACGCCGGAGGACCCCCCGGAGCGGCCCCGCCGCGGCGCCGTCTCCCTGATCCCCGGCTCCGCGCCCAAGGACTCCAACCGCGACACCCATACGTCGATGAGGGTCCCGGCCCCGGACGAACTGGCCGGCGGCGCCCGCGGCACCGCCCGCGCACCCCGCGCCCACGGATCGCCCCGGCCCGGCTCGGCCCGCAACCGGCACTCTGCGCGCCGCAGACGGATCACCCTCGGGGTGGCCGGACTCGTCCTGGTCGCCGCGGTCGGCGGCGGCGTATGGGCGGCAGCGTCCTCGGGCTCCGACGAGGCGCCGCCCGTGGACAGCAACAATTCCGCGCCCGCACAGCCGTAGCACCGGCGCCGAGGACGGCCGGGGCGGATCACTTGCACCAGCCGTTAGGCTGGTCCTGTGGCAGTCGTCGATGTATCCGAAGAGCTGAAGTCCCTCTCCTCGACCATGGAGTCGATCGAGGCCGTCCTGGACCTCGACAAGCTGAGGGCAGATATCGCCGTGCTCGAGGAGCAGGCGGCCGCGCCGTCCCTGTGGGACGACCCGGAGGCGGCGCAGAAGATCACCAGCAAGCTGAGCCACCTCCAGGCGGAGGTCCGCAAGGCCGAGGCGCTGCGCAGCCGTCTCGACGATCTCGGCGTGCTGTTCGAGATGGCCGAGGAGGAGGACGACCCGGACACCCGTGCCGAGGCCGAGTCCGAGCTCAAGGGCGTGAAGAAGGCGCTGGACGAGATGGAGGTCCGCACGCTGCTCTCCGGCGAGTACGACTCCCGCGAGGCCCTCGTCAACATTCGCGCCGAGGCCGGCGGCGTCGACGCCGCGGACTTCGCCGAGCAGCTGCAGCGCATGTACCTGCGCTATGCCGAGCGGCACGGGTACAAGACGGAGGTCTACGAGACCTCGTACGCGGAAGAGGCCGGCATCAAGTCGACCACCTTCGCGGTCAAGGTCCCCTATGCCTACGGAACGCTCTCCGTCGAGCAGGGCACGCACCGCCTGGTGCGCATCTCGCCGTTCGACAACCAGGGCCGTCGCCAGACGTCCTTCGCGGGCGTCGAGGTGCTGCCCGTCGTCGAGCAGACCGACCACGTCGAGATCGACGAGTCGGACCTGCGCGTGGACGTCTACCGCTCCTCGGGCCCCGGCGGCCAGGGCGTGAACACGACGGACTCCGCGGTCCGTCTGACGCACCTCCCCACCGGCATCGTGGTCTCCTGCCAGAACGAGCGCTCGCAGATCCAGAACAAGGCCACGGCCATGAACGTGCTGCAGGCCAAGCTCCTCGAGCGGCAACGCCAGGAGGAGCGCGCCAAGATGGACGCCCTCAAGGGCGACGGCGGCAGCTCCTGGGGCAACCAGATGCGTTCGTACGTCCTGCACCCGTACCAGATGGTCAAGGACCTCCGTACCGAGTTCGAGGTCGGCAACCCGCAGGCCGTTCTCGATGGCGAGATCGACGGCTTCATCGAGGCCGGAATTCGCTGGCGCAAGCAGCAGGAGAAGTAACTCCGGGTTTCAACGAATTACAGGCAACTACCGTTTCGAGAGCGGTAGTTGCCTTTCGTTTTGCGCCAATCCGAATCCAGATGTGCCGCACTTGTGAAGACTGGCCAGGCATTTACGTCACAGTCACATGTTCGTAAGGCGGTCAACTCGCCTCAACTGTGGACATAGCGTACGCAACGCCCTTGACGTTGATCTCAAAAGTGGAAAGGGTTGCGCGCGGCATGCGTATTAGTGGGACGCGTGTGAACGGGGGAGGGGTGTACGAGGCCTCTGTTGTCTCCGATGAACGCGGTCCCTGGCGCTGCTCCACTGACGATTGGCTACTGGGGGTAGCAGACAGATGACCAAGAAGACGCGGATCCGCTTTGCGCGGATAGCGGCCGGTGCGGTAATTGCGGCCGGCGCCTCGCTGACCGCCGCGGGTGCGGCATCCGCCGCCACCGTCGACGAGAAGAGCGGCGAGACGTGTGGCCCGCTCGGCCTTATTTGCTGGCCCACCGACGACGACAGCGGTGACGACGAGCAGCCGCCCGGCGATGAGGACCCGGGCAACGGCATCGCGGGTGTCACCGAGGGCAACACCAACGGTGGCGTCGCCGGTATCACCGAGGGCAACACCAACGGCGGCGACACGACCGGCGGTGACGACTCCACGGGTGGTACCGGTGGCGACGACTCCACCGGCGGTGCCACGACCGGTGGCGACGACTCCACCGGTGGCAACGGCAACTCGGGTGGCAACGGCAACGGTGGCGGCACCGGCGGCGACGACTCCACCGGTGGCTCCTCCACCGGCGGTTCGTCCTCCACCGGCGGTTCCACGACCGGTGGCGACGACTCCACGGGTGGCGGCTCCAGCACCGGTGGCTCGTCCACCGGCGGTGGCGACAACACCAACCCCGACGGCAACAACAACCCCGTCGAGCAGGGTCAGGGCAAGGACAGCCTGCAGGACACCGGCTCCGCTCCCACCGAGCAGACCGGTGCCGCAGCCAAGCCCAGCGGCGAGCTGGCCGAGACCGGCTCCTCCGGCACCACGTTCCTGGTGATCGGTGCGGCCACGATGATCGCGGGCGGTGTCGGCTTCCGACTCCTGCCGCGCCTCGCGAACAACCGCGGCGGCGCCGCCGCGTAGCACTACGCATACGCGAAGGGCCCGGAGCCGATCGGCTCCGGGCCCTTTCGTATGTCTTCCGTGGCGACTACACCGTCTGATGCGCGAGGAGCGCCACCGCTGCCACGAGCACCGCCACCAGGGCGACCAGCGCCATGGGGCTGAGCGCGGCCAGCGGGTTCTGCTGCTGAAGCCGCTCGCGATTCGCCCGGCACACCGGGCAGCGGCCCTCGCTCACAGGGGCCGCGCAGTTCGCGCACACCAATCGGTCGTAGGTCATGCGCTTCTCCTCCTCCCGCGCGGCGGAGCCTGCCACCGGGCACCCTGGGGTTCTCTCCGCTCAACGCTCCGGGAAACGCAACCGTTCCCCCTACCACTGTGCCAGCTTCCCGGAAATTAGGCGCGCCCCGCTGGAAGTACCGCCCCTGACCAGGTACGGGGCGGACAATTCCGGCGCCGTATCGCGCATCGCGGCGGGACAAAACGCTCAACGAGGGACGGCGCCTGCGCTCCGTGCGCGGCTTCGCGTATGGTCACGCACACCTACCTCCGGCTACCCGTGGTGCACCCGTGATCCGATTCGACAACGTCTCCAAGGTCTATCCCAAGCAGACCCGGCCCGCCCTCAGGGATGTCTCCCTCGAGGTCGAGCGTGGTGAGTTCGTCTTCCTGGTCGGCTCGTCCGGCTCCGGCAAGTCGACGTTCCTGCGCCTCGTGCTGCGCGAGGAGCGGGCCAGCCACGGCCAGGTGCACGTCCTGGGCAAAGACCTTGCACGCGTATCCAACTGGAAGGTCCCGCAGATCCGCCGCCAGCTCGGCACGGTCTTCCAGGACTTCCGGCTCCTGCCCAACAAGACGGTCGGCGAGAACGTCGCCTTCGCCCAGGAGGTCATCGGCAAGTCCCGCGGTGAGATCCGCAAGTCCGTGCCGCAGGTCCTCGACCTCGTCGGCCTCGGCGGCAAGGACGACCGCATGCCCGGCGAGCTCTCCGGTGGTGAGCAGCAGCGCGTGGCCATCGCGCGGGCCTTCGTCAACCGGCCGAAGCTGCTGATCGCGGACGAGCCGACGGGCAACCTCGACCCGCAGACCTCGGTCGGCATCATGAAGCTGCTCGACCGGATCAACCGGACGGGCACCACCGTGATCATGGCCACCCACGACCAGAACATCGTGGACCAGATGCGCAAGCGCGTCATCGAGCTGGAGCACGGCCGCCTCGTGCGCGACCAGTCGCGCGGCGTGTACGGCTACCAGCACTGAGAACCGCGAGAAGTACCGAGAAAGAAAGCTGCGAAAGGCGTTAGTGACGCTATGCGTGCCCAATTCGTTCTGTCGGAGATCGGCGTAGGACTCCGCCGTAACCTCACGATGACCTTCGCCGTGATCATCTCGGTTGCCCTCTCGCTCGCCCTTTTCGGCGGCTCGCTGCTCATGAGCGACCAGGTCAACCAGATGAAGGGCTACTGGTACGACAAGGTCAACGTCTCGATCTTCCTGTGCAACAAGGGAGATGCCGACTCCGACCCGAACTGCGCCAAGGGCCCGGTCACGACCGAGCAGAAGAAGGAGATCGTCAGGGATCTCGACAAGCTGCCCGTCGTCGACTCCGTGGCGCACGAATCGCAGGACCAGGCGTACAAGCACTACAAGGAGCAGTTCGGCGACTCCCCGCTGGCCAGCTCGCTCACGCCGGACCAGCTCCAGGAGTCGTACCGGATCAAGCTGAAGAACCCGGAGAAGTACGACGTCATCGCGACGGCGTTCAACGGGCGGCCCGGAGTGCAGTCCGTGCAGGACCAGAAGGGCGTGCTCGACAACCTCTTCCGGCTGCTCGGCTACCTGAACTACGCGGCGGGCGCGGTGATGGTGGTGATGCTCGTGGTCGCGCTGCTGCTGATCGTGAACACCGTCCGGGTGTCCGCGTTCAGCCGCCGCCGCGAGACCGGGATCATGCGGCTCGTCGGCGCGTCCGGCTTCTACATCCAGGCGCCGTTCATCATGGAGGCCGCGGTCGCCGGGCTCATCGGCGGCGGCATCGCCTGTGTGTTCCTCGCGGCCGGCCAGTACTTCGTGATCGACAACGGCGTGGCCCTCTCCGACAAGCTGCAGCTCATCAACTTCATCGGCTGGGACTCGGTGTTGACGAAGCTGCCGCTGATCCTCGCCGTGAGTGTGCTGATGCCGGCGCTTGCCGCGTTCGTCGCGTTGCGCAAGTACCTGAAGGTGTGACGAGAGTCCTTCGCGCCACGGGGCGTCGTGCGGGTCAACGCCCCGTACGGCGCCCTCGGTTGTCCTAGACTCACCGACATGTCAGGTCCGGAGCTGTACTCCAGGCCCCGTCGCATCGGCCGCGGGGCGACCCTGACATTGATCTTCGTGACGGTCCTCGCGGGTGGCGCGGCCACCGGCTCCTGGCCGGGTGGGCACCAGAAACCCAAGGAGAGCGCGGACAGTTCGCTCGTCGCCGCGCACGAGAAACCGATCGCGCGACCGACCGATCCGAGCGACGCGGCGGCCGAGGCGATGGCCGACGGGAAATCGCCCACGAAGGCCGCCGAGGACGCCGTCAGCCGCAGCGGCGACCGCTGGGGCTCCGTCTACTCGCGAGGCGAGTACGAGGAGTTCGAGCAGGCCCTCGACGGCGAGTACACCGGCATC
Source organism: Streptomyces sp. NPDC002790 (assembly GCF_040295505.1). Taxonomy (NCBI): domain Bacteria; kingdom Bacillati; phylum Actinomycetota; class Actinomycetes; order Kitasatosporales; family Streptomycetaceae; genus Streptomyces; species Streptomyces sp. NPDC002790. The sequence continues at coordinate 11,687 of NZ_JBEOVM010000039.1, forward strand.
GGCCTGCGGGCCCGGCGCACCGCCGACGGGTGGGTGCAGGTCTCCAAGGTCCGGCAGGGCTCGCCCGCGCAGCACGCCGGCATCCGCGAGGGCGACCGCATCGCGGCGGTCGACGGCGAGCCGGTCACCGGACACCCCGTCACCGAGGTCCTCGCGCTCCTGCGGGGCAAGCACGCCGGCACCCCCGTCCACGTCGGCCTGCAGCGCGGCACGCGCGCGTGGAGCGAGACCCTGCGCCGCGCCAACCTGTCGACCGACTCCGTCACCTCCACGCGACTGCCCGACGGCGCGACGCTCGTGAAGGTCAGCGCCTTCACGAAGGGCGTCGGCGACCAGGTGGACACGGCGGTCGGCGCGGCACCCGCGCGCGCGGGCGTCGTGCTCGACCTGCGGGGCAACGCCGGGGGCCTGGTCACCGAGGCGGTCAGGGCGTCCTCCGCGTTCCTCGACGGCGGGCTCGTGGCGACGTACGACGTACGCGGGGCGCAGCGGGCCCTGCACGCGCAGCGGGGGGCCGACACGTCCAGACCGGTGGTCGTGCTCGTCGACAGCGGGACGATGAGCGCGGCCGAGTTGCTCACCGGCGCCCTCCAGGACCGCGGCCGAGCGGTCGTCGTGGGCTCCAGGACCTTCGGCAAGGGTTCGGTCCAGATGCCGAGCCGACTGCCCGACGGCTCCGTGGCGGAGCTGACCGTCGGGCACTACCGCACCCCATCGGGCCGTACGGTCGACGGCCGTGGCATCACGCCCGATCTGGAGGCCGAGGCGGACACCCTGCGGCGGGCGGAGACAGTATTGACTGGCCTCGGGGCCCCCTCGTAGTGCGAAAATGGCCAGCACTATGGCCAAGGCAATGTATGTACCGAAGGAGTCCCAGCCCAAGCAGGGCAAGGGGGCGTCGTCCGAGAAGAAGGACGGCAAGCGCAAGATGGTCGCGCAGAACAAGAAGGCGCGCCACGACTACCTGATCATGGACACCTACGAGGCCGGCATCGTGCTGACCGGCACGGAGGTCAAGTCCCTGCGGCAGGGTCGCACCTCGCTCGCCGATGCCTTCGTCCAGATCGACGGGGGTGAGGCGTGGCTGCACAACGCCCACATCCCCGAGTACAACCAGGGCACCTGGACGAACCACGCGGTGCGCCGCAAGCGCAAGCTGCTGCTGCACCGGGAGGAGATCGACAAGCTGGAGTCGAAGTCCGAGGAGACCGGGCACACGATCGTGACCCTGGCGATCTACTTCAAGGACGGCCGGGCGAAGGCCGAGATCGCGCTCGCCAAGGGCAAGAAGGAGTACGACAAGCGGCAGACGCTGCGCGAGAAGCAGGACCGGCGGGACTCGGACCGGGCGATCGCCTCGGCGAAGCGGCGGCAGCGCAACAACGAGCGGATGGGCTGAGGGCATCCGTCAGGAATAGGCTGGCATCGTCGGGCGTTGGTCACGTACGATGGCACTGCTCCTCACCGCAGGGGCACCGGGTCGAGAGGCCCACTTGAAAAAACCACATGGGGATGATCGGTTTCGACAGCGGATGTCGAAGCAGGTGAAGCGTGTCGAGGAAGCGGCAATGATCTCGTTAACCATATGTCGCAACCAATAATCGCCAATTCTAAGAGCGATTCCCAGTCCTTCGCCCTCGCTGCCTAATAAGCAGTGAGTGAGGGACCCTAAAGGGTGTCAGCCCGGGAGTGTTCCCGGCCCGGATCCTGGCATAATCTAGGGAACTAAACTTTTCCGTCCGGCCACGGGGCGGAAAAGGAAATCAAACAGTGGCTGGGCCCGTCGGCGACTTGTTCGCGTGATCACCGGGGCCGAGAAAATCGAAGCGAACTGCACACGGAGAAGCCCTGCTGCTGCACCGTTGGACGCGGGTTCGATTCCCGCCATCTCCACCAGCCACACCCCATGCGATTCAGGCCCGACTGTTCAGACAGTCGGGCCTTTGTCGTGGGTCTTGGCGGGGCCCTGCGGTTCCGGGATGCTCCTGTGGCATGAGTAGACGCAAGGGATCGAGATGGACCCTGCCCGCCGTGGCCGTCGTGATCGCAGCAACGCTGAGTTGGGGAGCGCCCGCCGGCGCCGATTCCACACCCAGTGGGCTGCCGGAGGCGATCGACACGATTCTCGGTGACGCGCGGATGGAGGGCGGCGCGGCGAGTGTCGTCGTGGCCGACGCGAAGACCGGGGAGACCCTGTACCAGCACAATCCGACCGGGCGGCTCGCGCCCGCCTCCAACACGAAGCTCGCCACCTCCACCGCGGCGATGGGCGTCCTCGGCCCCGACTACCGGTTCGGCACGGATGTGCTCGCCGGTGGGCGGGTGCGCGGCGGGGTGCTCGACGGGGACCTGTATCTGCGCGGCACCGGGGACCCGACCACCCTCGCCGCTGATTACGACAAGCTCGCCGCCGACGTCGCCGCGGCCGGTGTGAAGCGGGTGAGCGGGCGGCTCGTCGCGGACGACACCCGGTTCGACGACCACCGGATCGGTGACACCTGGGGCGGCGACGACGAGTCCTCGTACTACGCCGCCCAGATCAGCGCGTTGAGCGTCGCGCCCGACACCGACTACGACACCGGGACCGTCATCGTCGAGGTGAAGCCTGGCGCCAAGGCGGGGGACCGGCCCGCCGTCAGTGTCACGCCGAAGAACCGTTACGTCGATATCGACCTCAAGGCGTCCACCGTCCGGGCCGGAGGAGACGACACCGTCGCCGTCGAGCGGCGGCACGGGACCAACACCATCACCGTGAGCGGCACCGTGCCGGTGGGCGGGGACACCACCAAGGAGTGGGTGACCGTGTGGGAGCCGACCGGGTACGCGGCCGCCGTGTTCCGGGACGCGCTCGCCGCGCACGGGGTGAAGGTCGGCGGTTCCACCAAGCTGGGACGGGCCACGCCCGAGGGCGCGAAGCGGCTCGCCACGCACGACTCCATGCCGCTGAAGGATCTGCTGATCCCCTTCATGAAGCTCTCCAACAACATGCACGCCGAGTCCCTCACCAAGGCCATGGGCTACAAGGCGACCGGAAAGCCCGGGAGTTGGGGTGACGGCATCGACGCCGTCGCCGACTATCTGAAGGGCGCCGGGGTCGACGCCACCAAGCTGCGGCAGGTCGACGGGTCCGGGCTCTCGCGCAAGGACAACTTCGCCGCCCGCCAGCTCGCCGACCTCCTCCTCTCCGTACAGGACGAGCCCTGGTACGCCGACTGGTACAAGTCGCTTCCCGTGGCCTGCGACCCGGACCGGTTCGTCGGCGGGACGCTGCGGAGCCGGATGTGCGACACGCCCGCCGCGCTCAACGCCCGTGGCAAGACCGGGTCGTTGACGGGCGCGTCCGCGCTATCGGGCTATGTGAAGGACGCCGACGGGCGGTCGCTCGTGTACAGCGTCGTCCAGAACAACTACCTCGTCGACTCCGTGAAACCGCTCGAGGACGCCATCGTCGTGACCCTCGCGAAGTCGACGTCCAAGGAGGCGGCGGCCGTCGCGCCGAAGTCCACGCGCTCCGTCCCGGCCGCCGAACGGGACGGCGACCTGGAGTGCTCGTGGCGCAAGCCGGTCACGTGCTGATCCGCCGCCGACGGACCCGTCAACGGCCGACGCGTACGTAGCCGTACAGCGCCAGCAGCAGTGCGCACGCCGCTGCCGTGACCGGCACCGTGTACGCCGCGGTGGGGCCCCAGTGCTCCACCGCGGCGCCGCCCGTCGCCGAGCCGCACGCGATGCCGCCGAGGATGGCCGTCACCGCGAGCGTCATGCCCTCGTTCAACTGGCCTTCGGGGGTGCGCTGTTGGACCAGCGTCATGCCCGTCACCATCGTCGGGGCCGTCGCCATGCCCGCGATCAGGAGTGCGCCCCCGAGGACGTACAGCGAGCCCGTGAGCGCCGCCGCGAGCAGGGGCAGCGTCATCAGCGCCGCCATCGCCGCGACGCACACCGGGTGGCGGCGGGCCGCGGGTCCCGTCGGCCGTACGGCGCCGAAGATCAGGCCCGCCACGCACGAACCCGCCGCCTGCAACGCCAGGATGCCGCCCGCCCACGGCTTGTGGCCCAGCCCGTCGGCGAAGGCCACCGTGACGACTTCGAGGGAGCCGAAGATCGCGCCTGTCGCGAGGAAGACGACAAGGAGGGACGGTATGCCACGCGCGCGTAGTGGCGTTTTCGTCGCCTTCGTAGGCGCGTGGGCGGGCGGCTCCGTCGCGCGCTGGGCGGTGAACACCAGGATGCCCGTCACCATCAGGAACGCGCCGACGAGCGCGCCCGCCTCCGGGAACAGCGCGCTGCACAGGAACGCGGCCACCACCGGGCCGAGCATGTAGCAGAGCTCGTCCGCCGCCTGCTCGAAGGAGTTCGCGGTGTGCAGCGCTCTCGGATCGCCGTCGAGCAGATGCGACCAGCGGGCCCGCGACATGCCGCCCGTGTTGGGCTGCGCCGCCGTCGGCAGATACGCCGCGAACAGTGCCCAGTCCGGGACGTCGAGCCGTACGCACACCAGGAGCGCGAGCGCGCCGGACGCCGCAACCAGCGTCGCGGGCACGGCGACCCTGGCCTGTCCGTACCGGTCCACCATGCGTGCGAGCCACGGCCCGATGAACGCGCTCGCGACCAGGGCCGACGCGGTGACCGCCCCGGCGAGCGCGTACGAGCCGCGGACCCCGGAGATCAGCATCACGGCGCTGATGCTGAACATCCCTTGCGGGAAGCGGGCGATGAGGTTGCCGAAGGTGAAGGCGCGGGCGCCGGGGATGGCGAACAGCCGGGTGTAGGACGTGGTGGTGGCCATGCCATGAGCATCACCGCAGGTCAGGTGTGGGGTCCAACACCTACTCGGCGCCGATTGACGCGCCTGTGTTGTCAATTCTCACGCGCCTGCGTTGTCAGTTTTCACGCGCCTGCGTTGTAAGTTCGCCCGATGCCACCAGCGAACGTCGAACCCCGCCTGCTGCGCGCCTTCCTCGCCGTCGCCGACGAGCTGCACTTCACCCGCGCCGCCGCCCGGCTGTACGTCGCCCAGCAGGCGCTCAGCCGAGACATTCGGCGCCTGGAACGGGAGTTGGGCGTCGACCTCTTCGGCCGCACCACCCGGCAGGTGACGCTCACCGCCGACGGGGCCCGGCTGCTGCCGCACGCGCGGCGCGTGATCGCGGCGCAGGACGAGCTGCTCACGGCCTTCACCGGGCCCGCCGCCACCGACCCGCCGCTGCTCGTCGACGTCAACAGCCCGGGTCTCGCGCACGAGCGGGTGCTCGCACGGGCCCGCGAACTCGCCCCGGGCCACGAGCTGATGGCCCGCTACGAGAGCGGCCTGACCTGGGCCGCCGCCGAACTCCTCGCGGGGCGGCTCGACGTGTCCTTCGGCCGGTTCGCCGGACTCGACCCGGCCGTGCGTGCCCGGCTCTCCCAGCAGCCCGTGCGCTACGAGCCGATGGCGATCATGCTGCCCGATGACCATCCGCTGGTCGCGCTCGACGCCGTGCCGCTGGACCGGCTCGCAGGGGAGACGGTCTACGCGGGCGCCGGTAACCCCCGCACGCCCGAATGGACCGATCTCGCCCGCCTGTTGTTCGAGGGCCGGGGCATCCACGTCGCGCCGCCCGCGCCGCTCGCCGTCGGCAAGGAGGAGTTCCGCCGGATCATGGGCAAGTACCGGAATCCCGTCCTTACCGGGGTGGACTTTCCGGCCATGCCGGGGTCGGTGCTGCGCCCGCTCGTCGACCCGGTGCCACTGTCGCCTGTGTCACTCGTGTGGCGAAAGGGGCGCAAACACCCCGGAATTGCGGCACTTCGGGCCGCCGCGGCCGCCCTCGCGGTGGAGGGCGGGTGGCTGGAAAGGCCTCCGGAGGCGTGGATTCCAGCCGCAGATGTGCAGATTATGTTGAGTCGTGAATGAGGTGTGTACGCGGGTGTCACTGGTGTGCGCTACATTCGGGGGTCGAGTGCAGTGTGATAAGAGGGGGCGCTTGGATCGGGTGGGGGCCCGGTTCGGCCGTCGTGGACCCCTGAAGTCGCGCGCATGAACGTGTCCTTGGGGGGATGTGCGTACGGTGGAGAACTCACGAGAAGACGGCCTGTCCGGGCCGAGTCATGACCCGCACGAGGTGACGGTCCAACTCGACTTCAGGGGTCGGCAGTTGGGCGACCTGGAGAGTGCGAGACCGGGCGGCGACGCAGGGGGCGGAGCGGCCCGGGAGACGGGCGCCGACGACAAGGAACTCCCCGTCTTCGTCGACGACTCGGGGCGGCGCAGCCGCAACTTCCGCCGTTTCGGTGTGGCGGCGGGCCTGGCCATCGCGGTCTACGCGGTCGTCATCGTGGTCACCCTCTTCTCCGGGAACTCCGACGCGCCGTGGCTGCCCATGCCCGCCGAGGGCAAGGGCGCGGACAAGGTCGGCACCAAGCCGTCCGAGCCCACCCCGGCCCTCTCGACGTCCGGGTCGCCGGGCGCCACCCCGCAGCCCAGCGCCTCCGGCAGCGTCGTCCCGAGCGCCCCCACGGCGCCCGGCGCGAGCGCGTCGGCTTCGGCCGGGTCGAGCGCGTCCGGGAAGCCGTCCACCGGGACCTCGTCGTCCACCAGGCCCACGGGCGGTGCGACGACGCCGCCCACGAAGCCCACGAAGCCGGACGAGCCCGACGACCCGACGACGGAGCCGCCCGGTGACGGCACCGCCGACCCGTCGACGGACCCCGGCGGCCAGCCGACCGGCCCGGCGGACGGGACCGTGGCCGACGGCTCGGGCACCGTCGCCGTCGGCGACCTCGCGCACCTGCTCGTAGCGCCCCTGGTGGCGTCCCTCGTCCCGCCCCTGGAAAGCAGCGTCCTGTAGATGTCCGACCGCCCACGCCACGCACAGGCCGCGGCCCGCAGGCGCCGCCTTCCGCTGCGCTATCTGCTGCCCTCACTGCTGCTCGTCGCCGTGATCGCGATGCTGATGCTGCGCGGCTACGTCCACAGCGAGATCCTCGCGGACCACCGCATCCGCCCCGAGGCGGCCACCGACAAGGTGCCGGAGAAGATCCTCGACGGCGGACCCGTCATCGACACCAGGGGGGACCGGGAGACCAGCCGTTCCATAGGCAAGCACCAACTGGTGCTCACCTTCGACGACGGCCCCGACCCCGAGTGGACCCCCAAGGTCCTCGACGTCCTCAAGAAGCACGACGCGCACGCCGTCTTCTTCGTCACCGGCACCATGGCCTCGCGCCATCCCGACCTGGTGCGCCGCATGGTGGAGGAGGGGCACGAGGTCGGCCTGCACACCTTCAACCACCCGGACCTCTCCTACCAGTCGAAGAAGCGCATCGACTGGGAGCTGTCGCAGAACCAGCTGGCCCTCGAAGGCGCGGCCGGCGTGCGCACCTCCCTGTTCCGGCCGCCGTACTCCTCGTTCGCGAACGCCATGGACGACGCGTCGTGGCCGGTGACCAAGTACATCGGCTCGCGCGGCTACATCACGGTCGTCAACAACACGGACAGCGAGGACTGGAAGCGACCCGGCGTCGACGAGATCATCCGCCGTGCCACGCCCAAGGACGGCAAGGGCGCCATCGTCCTGATGCACGACTCCGGAGGCGACCGCTCGCAGACCGTCGCCGCGCTCGACCGCTTCCTGCCCCAACTCCAGGGCGAGGGATACAAGTTCGCGAACCTGACCGAGGCCCTCGGCATGCCCGGTGCGCACACGCCCGTGAGCGGCGTCGAGCTGTGGAAGGGCAAGGCGTGGGTCTACGCGGTGGAGGCCTCGGACAACGTCACGGGCGTCCTCGTCGTCGGCCTCGCCGTCATCGGCGTCCTCGTCATGTCCCGCTTCGGCCTGATGCTCATCCTTTCCGGGGTGCACGCGCGCAGGGTGCGCCGCAAGGGCTTCACGTGGGGGCCACCGGTCACGGAGCCGGTCTCCGTCCTCGTACCGGCCTACAACGAGGCCAAGTGCATTGAGAACACGATCCGTTCGCTCACGCTGAGCGAGCATCCCATCGAGGTCGTCGTGATCGACGACGGCTCCACGGACGGCACCGCGCGCATCGTGGAGAACATGCGGCTGCCCGGCGTCCGCGTCGTCCGGCAGCACAACGCGGGCAAGCCCGCGGCCCTCAACAGGGGCCTGGCCAACGCTCGGTTCGACCTCGTCGTGATGATGGACGGCGACACGGTCTTCGAACCGGCCACCGTGCGCGAGCTGATCCAGCCGTTCGGCGACCCGGGCGTCGGCGCCGTCGCGGGCAACGCGAAGGTGGGCAACACCGACTCGCTGATCGGCGCGTGGCAGCACATCGAGTACGTGATGGGCTTCAACCTCGACCGCCGCATGTACGACATCCTGCGCTGCATGCCGACGATCCCCGGCGCGGTCGGCGCCTTCCGGCGCAGCGCCCTGGAGCGCGTCGGCGGCATGAGCGACGACACGCTCGCCGAGGACACCGACGTCACGATGGCGCTGCACCGCGACGGCTGGCGCGTCGTCTACGCGGAGAACGCGCGCGCCTGGACCGAGGCCCCGGAGACCGTCCAGCAGCTGTGGTCGCAGCGCTACCGCTGGTCGTACGGCACGATGCAGGCGATGTGGAAGCACCGCAGGGCCCTGGTCGAGAAGGGGCCGTCGGGCCGCTTCGGCCGGGTCGGCCTTCCGCTGGTCTCGCTCTTCATGGTCCTGGCCCCGCTCCTCGCGCCGCTGATCGACGTCTTCCTCATCTACGGGCTCGTGTTCGGCCCGACCGGGAAGACGGTCGGCGCCTGGTTCGGCGTGCTCGCGCTCCAGGCGGTCTGCGCGGCGTACGCCTTCCGGCTCGACAAGGAACGCATGACGCACCTCATATCCCTTCCGCTCCAGCAACTCCTGTACCGGCAGCTGATGTACGTCGTGCTGCTCCAGTCCTGGATCACCGCGCTGACCGGTGGCCGCCTGCGTTGGCAGAAGCTGCGCCGCACCGGCGTGGTGGGCGCGGGCCCCGGCGGCCATGTGCCGCACCAGCGGACGGCCTCCGTCTCCGGTGACGAGCGGAGGCCGGTGGCATGACGTATCCGACGAACGGCGGAAGCGGCGGGGGAGTGAACGAACCCTCGGAGCAGGGGAGTCGGTTCGCCAAGCCGGAGCGCGGGCGCCATGCGGGCGCCACCGGGGCCGGCTGGCCGGCCGTGCCGCCCGCGCCGCATACCCGGCGTACCGTCGCGCCCGTCGCGCCCGTGCTCACCGACGCCGTCGCCACCGGTGCGGCGGCGGCCGATGCCACCGCCCGATTCCCCGAGGTGCCGCAGCAACGCCAACAGGCTGCCACCACAAGCCCGTTGGTCGAGGCGGCGCCCAAGAAGCCCGGCCGGGACCGCTACCTCGACCTGCTGCGGTCCATCGCGCTCGTCCGGGTCATCGCCTACCACTTCTTCGGCTGGGTCTGGCTCTCGGTCGTCTTCCCGTCCATGGGCGTGATGTTCGCGCTCGCCGGATCGCTGATGGCGCGCTCCCTGAGCAGGCCCGCGCTGAGCGTCGTCCGAGGGCGGCTGCGTCGGCTCCTCCCGCCGATGTGGCTGTTCAGCGCGCTGGTGCTGCCGCTGCTCTTCGTGGGCGGCTGGAACCCGGGCAAGGACCCGGACACCGGCGGTGGCGCCTGGGGCTGGCTCGGCATCGTCAACTACGTGATCCCGATCGGCGCCCCCGCCTACCCGTGGGAGATCGCCAACCCGCCCGGTTTCCTGGAGACCACGTGGGCCGAGCAGGGCATCGGGCCGCTCTGGTACCTGCGCGCCTACCTGTGGTTCGTGCTCGCGTCCCCGCTGCTGCTCAAGGCGTTCCGCAAGCTCCCGTGGGCGACGCTCTGCGCCCCGCTCGCCCTCACGGCCGTGATCGGTACGGGCCTGGTGGAGATCCCGGGCCGCACCGGGGAGGCCGTCACCGACTTCGCCGTGTACGGCAGTTGCTGGGTCCTCGGCTTCGCGCACCAGGAGGGCGTGCTGCAGAAGGTGCCGCGCTACGCCGCCGTGTCCTGCGCCGCGATGCTCATGGGCTTCGGCCTGTGGTGGGCCTCGGGCCATCTCTCCGAGGAGGGCTGGGACCTCAACGAGATACCGCTCGCCCAGGCGGCCTGGTCCCTCGGGTTCGTCGTCATCCTGCTCCAGTACGCGCCGTCCTGGCAGAAGTTGCCCGGTCGGCTCGCGCGCTGGGACCGCCTGGTGACGCTGGCGAACAACCGGGCCGTCACGATCTATCTGTGGCACAACCTGCTCATCATGGCGACGTTCCCGCTGGTCGACCTGCTCTACCAACTGCCCTTCATGGACGACCGGTTGAGCTCCGCGCTGGACACGACGTACATGCTCTGGTCGTTCGTCCTCGTCTGGCCGCTCGTCGCCCTCGCGATCGTCTCCACCGGGTGGGTCGAGGACCTGGCGGCGAAGCGCGCACCGCGGCTGTGGCCGGACGGGCGGAAGGGCCGGAAGGGTCGGAGAGGGGCGCGGCACTCCTGAAGTGCCGCTGGGTCACGATGTGATGGAGGCGTGTAGAAGTCGCCCCCAAGCCGTGTAGGTGCTCGCTAATGTTGCCCGCCGGTGCTCGCGACGGACGAGCCGTGACGGGGCGACCAGGGGTGCGTTGTGCAGGCGACGGTTGACGGGTTCGGCTATGGGGCGGTGACCCCGGTGGCAGCGTTTTTAGTGGCCAGTCTGGGAGGCGGGATCGGGCTGCGCTGCACCGTGCGGGCTCGGCAGCTCGACTCGGGGCGGCCCAAGTGGCTGTCGTACAGCGCGCTTTCGCTGGGCGTCGGCATCTGGTCCATGCACTTCATCGCGATGATGGGCTTCCAGGTGCACGGGGCGCACATGGACTACGACGCCCGGCTCACCTTCCTCAGCCTCGCCGTCGCGGTGCTCGTGGTCGGCGTGGGGGTCTTCGCCGCCGGCTATGGCGGGCAGCGCACGCCGGTCCTGCTCGGCGCGGGCCTCTTCATGGGGCTCGGCGTCGCGGCCATGCACTACATGGGCATGGCCGCCATGCGGTTCGCCGGGTCCCTGCACTACAGCGCGTCCGTCGTGGCGGCCTCGGTGGCGGTGGCCGTCGTGGCGGCCACCGCCGCCCTGTGGCTGATCATGAACGTACGCGGGCTCTTCGTCAGCCTCGGCGCCAGTCTGCTCATGGGTGTCGCCGTCTGCGCCATGCACTACCTGGGCATGGAGGCGCTCACCGTCGAGCTGATGGCGCCGTCCAGCGGCACGAGTTCCGCGGTGTTCACGGTCCTCGTCCCGTATCTCATCGGCCCGTTCCTCGTGCTGTTCTTCGCCGGTGCCGTGCTGCTCTTCGACCCGCAGACGCTGGAGGGCGACCCGGTGGCGCGCTCCTGAGGCTCCGCGCGGGCCTCACCATCTGCCCACCGGCCAGGTGAGAGCGAAGTTCCCCGCCGGTCACTCCACGCCACAGCCCGGAAATCAGGCCTCCCTACCTTCGGTCACATCAGCTGCGAACCGTGACCTGGAGGCGTGAGATGCCTGGCCCCAAGGAACAGCCCCGGAGCCGGAACTGGATCGAGCGGTGGGATCCCGAGGACGAAGCGTTCTGGGAGGAGACGGGGGCCAAGGTCGCCCGGCGCAACCTCGCCTTCTCCATCCTGTCCGAGCACATCGGGTTCTCCATCTGGACCCTGTGGTCGGTGATGGTCCTGTTCATGGGGCCCGAGTACGGGATCGACCCGGCGGGGAAGTTCTTCCTCGTGTCGATGGCGACGCTGGTGGGGGCCTTCGCGCGCGTGCCCTACACGTTCGCCGTCGCGGTCTTCGGCGGCCGCAACTGGACGATCGTCTCGGCGAGCATGCTGCTCGTGCCGTCCGTCGCCGCGTTCGCGGTCATGGAGCCGGGCACCTCGTACACCACCTTCATGTGGTGCGCGGCGCTCACCGGCGTCGGCGGCGGCAACTTCGCCTCCTCCATGACGAACATCAACTCGTTCTTCCCCCTTCGTAAGAAGGGATGGGCGCTCGGCCTGAACGCGGGCGGCGGCAACATCGGCGTCCCCGTCATCCAGCTCGTCGCGCTCGCCGTGATCGGCGCGAGCGGCGGGCCCCGCGTGCTGCTTGGGATCTACATTCCGCTGATCGTCGTCGCGACCGTCTGCTCCGCGCTGTTCATGGACAACCTGGCGACGGTGAAGAACGACACCGGCGCCGCGAAGGACTCGGCGCGCGACCGGCACACCTGGATCATGTCGTTCCTCTACGTAGGGACGTTCGGCTCCTTCATCGGCTACTCGTTCGCCTTCGGTCTGGTCCTGCAGACCCAGTTCGGACGTACGCCGCTCCAGGCGGCGGGCGTCACCTTCACCGGCCCGCTGCTCGGCTCGCTCATCCGGCCCGTCGGCGGCAGGCTCGCCGACACGTACGGCGGCGCGCGCATCACGCTGTGGAACTTCGTCGGCATGGCCCTCGCCACGGCCGTCGTGATCCTCGCCTCGGTCGAGGAGTCGCTCACGCTGTTCACCGTCGCGTTCATCGCCCTGTTCGTGCTGAGCGGGCTCGGCAACGGGTCGACGTACAAGATGATCCCCGGCATCTTCCAGGCGAAGGCGCTGGCCAAGGGGCTCGCGGGCGAGGAAGCGGCCGCGTACGGGCGGCGGCTCTCCGGCACCTCCATGGGACTGATCGGCGCGGTCGGCGCCCTCGGCGGGCTCGGCATCAACCTGGCGTTCCGGCAGTCCTTCCAGACGGCCGGCACCGGCACCGGGGCCTTCGTGGCCTTCCTCGCCTTCTACGCCGTGTGCTTCGCGGTGACCTGGGCCGTATACCTTCGCCGCCCGGCCCAGCGGACCGTCGCCCCGTCCACGGCGGAGGCGAAGCCGCAGCTCAGCTACGCCGAGGTGTGAGCGCGCACCCCGTAACACGCATGCAATAGCGTTGATCCGGGTCCGACACGGAGCGTTGACAGGCTCGGACGACGCATCGGTGGACCCGGTGCACGCACATACGTCGAGCGGGGCGAGAACCAGCATGGACGAGGAACAGCAGGCCACGAGGCCGGAGCAGGCCCACGGGCCGATCGAGGGCTTCACCGTGGGCGTGACCGCGGCGCGCCGCGCCGACGAGCTGGGCGCGCTGCTCCAGCGGCGCGGCGCCTCGGTGCTGCACGCGCCCGCCCTGCGTATCGTGCCGCTCGCGGACGACAGCGAACTCCTCGTCGCCACCAAGGAGTTGATCGACCACGCGCCGGACGTGGTGATCGCCACCACCGCCATCGGCTTCCGCGGCTGGGTCGAGGCCGCCGACGGCTGGGGCCTGGGCGAGGACCTGATCGCGGGCCTCCGCGGCGTCGAGATCCTCGCGCGCGGCCCGAAGGTGAAGGGCGCGGTGCGCGCCGCGGGTCTTACGGAGGAGTGGTCGCCCTCGTCCGAGTCGATGGCCGAGGTCCTGGAGCGGCTGCTCGACGAGGGCGTCCAGGGGCGGCGCGTCGCCGTGCAGCTGCACGGCGAGCCGCTCCCCGGCTTCGTCGAGGCGCTGCGCGAGGCGGGGGCCGAAGTGGTCGGCGTCCCCGTCTACCGCTGGCTCCCGCCGCAGGACATCGGCCCGGTCGACCGCCTCCTCGACGCCACGGTGGCGCGCGGGGTGGACGCGCTGACGTTCACCTCGGCGCCCGCGGCGACGGCGCTGCTGCGCCGCGCGGAGGAGCGGGGCCTCCTCGAGGAGCTGCTCGCGGCCCTCCACCACGACGTGCTCGCGGCCTGCGTCGGGCCGGTCACGGCGGTGCCGTTGCAGGCGCACGGCGTGGACACGGTGCAGCCGGAGCGGTTCCGGCTCGGACCCCTGGTGCAGCTGCTCTGCAAGGAACTGCCCGCACGCGCGCGTACGTTGCCGATCGCGGGCCACCGGATGCAGATCCGCGGGCAGGCCGTGGTCGTGGACGACGAGCTGCGGCCGGTGCCGCCCGCGGGCATGTCGCTGCTGAGGGCGCTTGCGCGGCGGCCGGGGTGGGTGGTGTCCCGCGCGGAGCTGTTGCGGGCGTTGCCGGGGGCGGGGCGGGACGAGCATGCGGTGGAGACGGCGATGGCGCGACTCAGGTCGTCCCTCGGGGCGCCGAGACTGATTCAGACCGTGGTCAAGCGGGGGTATCGGTTGGCGTTGGATCCGGCGGCAGATGCGAAGTACGCGGACGCGTGACCTGGGGCGATCCGGTGCGGCAAATCAAGCCCCTGCGGCGATTGAGCAGCGGGGTCCGGGGCGGAGCCCCGGGGGTCGGCCCCGGGAAGCCGCGGGGGGACGCACCGCCCGG
>NZ_JBEOVM010000039.1:25939-55665 GCF_040295505.1 Streptomyces sp. NPDC002790
CCCTCTCCCCCCGCCTCCGCCGGCCCGCGCCGGGGGGGCCCCCGCGCCACCCCACTCCCCCCCGGCGGGGGGGGGGGGGGGCGGGGCCCCCCCCCCCCCCCCCCCCCGGGTCGGCCCCGGGAAGCCGCCTGCTCAATCGCCGCAGGGGCTTGAAAGATGCTGCTCAATCGCCGCAGGGGCTTGATAGGCCGCAGGGGCTTAAATGGGCGCATGCTGATCACCCCCGACATAGAACTCCGCCGCGCCGTCCCTCAGGACGCCCCCGCGCTCGCCGACGCCGTCGTCCGCAACCGGGAGTTCATGAAGACCTGGGAGCCGTACCGTTCCGAGGAGTACTACACGGAGCGGGAGCAGGCCGAGCGGATCGCGGAGCCCGGCGGGGTCACGTGGCTGCTGTTGGACCGGTCCGCCGACGGCCGCGTGGTCGGCCGCGCGGCGCTCAGTGGCATTCACCTCGGCCCCCTGTGCAGCGCCAGCCTCGGCTACTGGGTGGACGCCGACTACCGGGGCCGCGGCCTGGTCCCCGCCGCCGTCGAGGAGATCTGCCGCGCCGCCCGCGACGAACTGGGCCTGCACCGCGTCGAGGCGGGCACGCTCACGGACAACGAGGCGTCCCAGCGCGTACTCGCCAAGTGCGGCTTCGTCCGGTACGGGCTCGCGCCCAAGTTCCTCCACATCAACGGGGATTGGCGCGACCACGTCCTGTTCCAGCGCATCCTCCACGACGACCCGCCGGCGTACGGCCGCTCGTAGCCCGTCAACCCCCGTTCCGGCGGCAGGGGTTCCGGCGGCGCCCGCGGGCGGGCACTGTAGAGGGCATGGCAGCAGTACCCACCGGGCCCCACCCGCCTGCCCCTGCCCCCTACGAGTTGCGCTTCGACTCCGGGCGTCTCTGCCTGGACCTCGTCGCGACCGCGCACCCCGACGAACGCCTCACGAGCCCCGACCTGCTGCGCGCCTGGCTGGTCGGCGCGGGGCTCGTCCCGGCCACCGTCGCGCTGGCGGACCGTTCACCCGCTTGGCTCGCCGCCTTCCATGAACTGCGCGGTCACGTAGGCCAGTTGGTGCGCGGCGAACTGTCGGGCCACCCGTCGTCCGCCGCCCTGGAACGGGTCAACCTGCTCGCCCGCGCGGCCCCGCCCGCACCCCTTGCCGTACGCGCCGCCGACGGCACCCTCGTCCGCTCCCTGCACCTCGAACCCGACTGCCCGGCCCTGCTCGCGGCCGTCGCACGCGATGCCGTCGACCTCCTCACCGACCCGGCCGTCCGCGACGCCCTCCGCCAGTGCGAGGGCGACGCCTGCCCCATCATCTACCTGGACATGTCCCGTGGCCGCAGGCGCCGTTGGTGCTCCAGTGAGGTGTGCGGCAACCGGGAGCGGGTGGCCCGGCATCGGCGCAGAGCGGCGGCGCTGGCGAGGGCGTGAGGCGCTTTCCGCAACTGCCTTTGAACATCCGTGAGTTCGTGTGCGTATCCCTCCCGTGAGCCCAGCCGAGAGACATGGCCGAACAGGGGACACCGGAGGTAGGCGTGCGCAAGGATTCCGCCGTGGCCGATGAACGCCCGCCCCGGGCCCGACATCGCGCACCCCGGCCCCCCGAGCCGGACGAGGAGCTGATGCGCGCGCTCTACGCCGAGCACGCACGACCGCTTCTGGCCTATGTGCTCCGCTTGGTGGCGGGCGACCGGCAGCGCGCGGAGGATGTCGTACAGGAGACGCTCATCCGTGCCTGGAAGAACGCCGGACAGCTCAACCGAGCGACCGGTTCGGTACGCCCCTGGCTGGTGACGGTCGCCCGGCGCATCGTCATCGACGGTCACCGCAGTCGACAAGCTCGGCCGCAGGAGGTCGATCCGTCGCCGCTGGAGGTCATCCCCGCGGAGGACGAGATCGACAAGGCGCTGTGGCTGATGACCCTTTCCGACGCGCTGGAGGACTTGACCCCGGCCCACCGGGAAGTACTCGTGGAGACGTACTTCAAAGGACGTACGGTCAGCGAGGCGGCCGAGACGCTCGGCATCCCCAGCGGCACGGTGCGCTCGCGGGTCTTCTACGCGCTGCGCTCGATGAAGCTGGCGTTGGAGGAACGGGGGGTGACGGCATGACGACGGGGCACGGAACGTACGGTCCCTTCGGGCACGAGCCGGCGGGTGACGTGCACGAGACCGTCGGCGCCTACGCGCTGGGCATTCTCGACGACATCGAGGCGAGCGCGTTCGAGGCGCATCTGGCGACGTGCGAGCGGTGCGCGCGGGACCTGGAGGAGTTCGCGGGCATGGAGCCGATGCTCGCCGCCCTCGCCGACCTGCCGGCCGAGCGCGGCGCACCGCGCGAGCCGACCCCGCAGATCGGCGACTCCCTCGCGGCCCGCCCGAGCCCCCGCCTCGCGGCGTCCCTCGCCGACGAACTGGGGCGCCGCCGCAGGCACAAGCGCAAGCGCGGCCTCTTCCTGGTCGCGGCCGCCGCCGCCCTGATCATCGGCGGCCCGCTGACGGTCCTCGCGGTGACGGACGGAGGCGGCGGCAGCGTCGCGGAGGCCCACCCCACCAGCCCCGCCCAGGACGCCTTCTTCCACCACATGCCCGACAAGGTGAAGGCCACCGACACCACGACGAACGTCACGGCGACGATCGGCATGGAGAAGAAGGCCTGGGGCACCCACACCGTCCTGGAACTGAAGAACGTCAAGGGTCCGCTGAAGTGCTCCCTCGTCGCGGTCGGCAAGAACGGCGAGCGCGAGACCGTCACTACCTGGGCGGTCCCGAAGTGGGGCTACGGCATCGACGACAGTGCGAACGCGAACGCGAAGCATCCCCTGTACGTGCACGGGGGCGCGGCCTTCGACCGGGGCCAGATCGACCACTTCGAGGTCGAGACGCTCGACGGAAAGCGGCTCGTGGAGGTGAACGCCTGACCGCGTGGGCGCGCACGTAGCCCTACGGGGCCCCTTTCGCGTACCTTTGACGGCTGCCCAGCACGTCAGAAGGGGGCCCGGTGGCCGCTCAGGCTCCGCACGATTCAGCGGTGAAATCGGATACGAACCCA
The DNA here is from genome assembly GCF_040295505.1 of Streptomyces sp. NPDC002790. Lineage (NCBI taxonomy): Bacteria > Bacillati > Actinomycetota > Actinomycetes > Kitasatosporales > Streptomycetaceae > Streptomyces > Streptomyces sp. NPDC002790. Next base: position 28,987 of record NZ_JBEOVM010000039.1, read on the forward strand.
GGTGGGGTCGAGGCCGCGGATTCGGTCCGCGACCGTGAGCTCGGTATCGAGCAGATCCACCTCGACGCCGTCTACCGACGCCTCGAAGAGAAGATCCACGAGGCCGAGTTCCTGATGGAGGACGCCACCAAACGCGGCCAGGTCGGCACGCCCGGCGCGCTCGCCGAGCGCGACGCGCAGGTCTTCCGCGCGGGTATCCACCTCAACCGTCTCAACAACGAGTTCGAGGACTTCCTCTTCGGCCGCATCGACCTGCTTCAGGGCAAGGACGGCAAAAAGGGCCCGGACGGCGCGTACACGGCGCTCGAACCGGCGGACGGCGCCGTCCGCGAGGACAACACGGCCGACATCGCCGAGACGCTGCACATCGGCCGCATCGGCGTGCTCGACGCGGACTACTCGCCGCTCGTCATCGACTGGCGCGCCCCGGCCGCCGCGCCCTTCTACCGCTCCACGCCGGTCGACCCCGGCCGGGTGGTGCGCCGCCGCGTCATCCGCTCCAAGGGCCGCAAGGTGCTCGGCGTGGAGGACGACCTGATGCGCCCGGAGCTGACCGCGTACCTGGACGGCGAGCGGCTGCCCGCCGTCGGCGACGGCGCCCTGATGGCCGCCCTCGGCCAGGCCCGCAGCCACTCGATGCGCGACATCGTCGCCTCCATCCAGGCCGAACAGGACCAGGTCATCCGCGCCCCCGCCGCGTCCGTGACCTACGTCGAGGGCGGGCCCGGCACCGGCAAGACGGCGGTGGCGCTGCACCGCGCCGCGTACCTGCTGTACCAGGACCGCCGCCGGTACGCGGGCGGCATCCTGATCGTCTCGCCGACGCCGCTCCTGGTCGCCTACACCGAGGGCGTGCTGCCCTCGCTCGGCGAGGAGGGCCAGGTCGCGATCCGCGCGGTGGGCTCGCTGGTCGACGGGGCGGAGGCCACGGTCTACGACTCCCCGGCGGTGGCCCGGATCAAGGGCTCGTCGCGGATGCCGGGGCTGCTGCGGAAGGCGGCACGCGGCGCCCTGGAGTCGGGGCGCCCGCAGCGGCCCGCCGTCCAGGAACAGCTCGCGTTCGGCGACGACGAGGAACCGGAGGCCGGTCCCGCGCCGACCCCGACGCGGCTGCGCGTCGTCGCCTTCGGCCGCCGCCTGGAGCTGGACGCGAACCGTCTGAGTCGGATCCGGCAGTCCGCCCTCGGCGGCACCGCCCCCGTCAACCATCTGCGCCCGCGCGCCCGCAGGCTCCTCCTCGACGCGCTCTGGGACCAGTCGGGCGCCGGGAGCCGGCACTCCGACCCCGAGCTCGCGGCCGAGCTGCGCTCCTCCTTCGACGAGGACGTGAGCGGTGAGGACGAGTTCATCCACTTCCTCGACGCGTGGTGGCCGGAGCTGACGCCCCGTTCGGTCCTGTCCGCCATGTCCGACGAGCGGCGCCTGGGCCGCTGGGCCCGCCGTGTCCTCAACCCCGGCGAGATCCGCAAACTCGCCAAGTCCCTGCGGCGCGACGCCCTTTCGGTCCACGACGTCGCCCTGCTCGACGAGCTGACCGCCGTCCTCGGCACCCCGGCCCGCCCGAAGAAGAGGCGCGAGTACGACCCGCTCGACCAGCTCACCGGCCTCGAGGAGCTGATGCCGCAGCGCGAGGAGTCCCAGCGCGAGCGCGCCGAGCGCCTCGCCCAGGAGCGCACCGAGTACGCGCACGTCATCGTCGACGAGGCGCAGGACCTCACGCCGATGCAGTGGCGAATGGTCGGCCGCCGGGGCCGGCACGCGACGTGGACGATCGTCGGCGACCCCGCCCAGTCCTCCTGGTCCGACCCGGAGGAGGCGGGCGCCGCCCGCGACGAAGCCCTCGGCTCCCGGCCGCGGCGCCGCTTCACGCTGACCGTGAACTATCGCAACCCGTCCGAGATCGCCGAGCTGGCCGCGAAGGTCCTGGCGCTGGCGATGCCCGGCTCCGAGTCCCCTTCGGCGGTCCGCTCGACGGGCGTGGAGCCGCGCTTCGTCGCCGTACGCGACAAGGCCGGCGACACGGTTCGCGCGGAGGCCGCCCGGCTCCTGGAGCAGGTCGACGGCACCGTCGGCGTCGTCGTGGCGATGAACCGCCGGGACGAGGCGGCCCGCTGGCTGTCCGGGCTCGGCGAGCGCGTCGTGGCGCTCGGCTCCCTGGAGGCCAAGGGCCTGGAGTACGACGCCACGATCGTGGTCTCCCCGGCCGAGATCGCGGACGAGTCCCCGGCGGGTCTGCGGGTCCTGTACGTCGCCCTGACCCGTGCCACGCAGCAGCTCACGGTGGTCTCCGGCGAACGCGACGAACCGGACGCGAACGGGGTGCCGGACCTGCTCCGTGACTGACCCTTGCCCCTGATGTCTCCGGTGTTACCGTTGATGACGGCACCGGCTCGATCCAAGCCCCCGGGCCCAACCATCGTCCCTTAGAGGGACCACTTGCCGCGAGGCGAGCATGGCGGGTCGGTGTCGTGAATGTGAGGCGAGGCCCACGTCACTTTCGTGACGTGGGCCTCGTTCTGTTCCCTCTTCCCGTTTCCCCTGACTTCTCGTATGGTGGAAACTACTTTCCAAAAGATGAATGAACGTTAGCTTCAAAACCCGATGCGACTACCACGTACTCACCGGTAGGTGGGACCATCGGACGGCAACAGCTACACGGTGAAAGCAGAGGAAGTCGGCCATGGCAACGGCGCCCAGCGTCTCCTACTCGATGACGGTCCGGTTGGAGGTCCCCGCGGGCGGTAACGCCGTCTCGCAGCTGACCACCGCCGTTGAGTCCTCCGGCGGCTCGGTGACCGGCCTCGACGTCACCGCTTCCGGTCACGAGAAGCTCCGGATCGACGTCACGATCGCGGCCACGTCGACGTCCCACGCGGACGAGATCGTCGAGGAACTCCGCAAGATCGAGGGCGTGACGCTCGGGAAGGTCTCCGACCGTACGTTCCTCATGCACCTCGGCGGCAAGATCGAGATGCAGTCCAAGCACCCCATCCGCAACCGTGACGACCTCTCCATGGTCTACACGCCGGGTGTGGCCCGCGTCTGCATGGCGATCGCCGAGAACCCCGAGGACGCCCGGCGCCTGACCATCAAGCGCAACACCGTCGCGGTCGTCACCGACGGCTCCGCGGTGCTCGGCCTCGGCAACATCGGCCCGATGGCCGCCATGCCGGTCATGGAGGGCAAGGCGGCCCTCTTCAAGCGCTTCGCCGACATCGACGCCTGGCCGATCTGCCTGGACACCCAGGACACGGACGCCATCGTCGAGATCGTCAAGGCCATCGCCCCCGGCTTCGCGGGCATCAACCTCGAGGACATCTCGGCGCCCCGCTGCTTCGAGATCGAGGCCCGCCTCCGCGAGGCCCTCGACATCCCCGTCTTCCACGACGACCAGCACGGCACCGCGATCGTCGTGCTCGCCGCGCTGACCAACGCGCTGCGCGTGGCGGGCAAGGACATGGGCGACATCCGCGTCGTCATGTCGGGCGCCGGCGCGGCCGGTACGGCCATCCTGAAGCTGCTGCTCGCGGCGGGCGTCAAGAACGCCGTCGTGGCCGACATCCACGGTGTCGTGCACGCGGGCCGCGAGGACCTGAAGGACGCCGACGCGGACTCGCCGCTGCGCTGGATCGCCGACAACACCAACCCCGAGGGCCTGACCGGCACGCTGAAGGAAGCGGTCGTCGACGCGGACGTGTTCATCGGCGTCTCGGCCCCGAACGTGCTGAACGGCGACGACGTGGCCGCGATGGCCGAAGGTGCCATCGTGTTCGCGCTCGCGAACCCGGACCCGGAGGTCGACCCGGCGATCGCCCGTCAGACGGCGACGGTCGTGGCCACGGGCCGCTCCGACTTTCCGAACCAGATCAACAACGTGCTGGTCTTCCCCGGCGTCTTCCGCGGCCTGCTCGACGCCCAGTCGCGCACGGTCAACACGGAAATGATGCTGGCGGCCGCGACGGCCCTGGCCGACGTGGTCACCGAGGACGAGCTCAACCCGAACTACATCATCCCGAGCGTCTTCAACGACAAGGTCGCGGGAGCCGTCGCCGGAGCGGTGCGCGATGCCGCGAAAGCTGCCGGAGTGGTTGTGACGGGGGCCACGACCGCCTGATTACCGGCGCGTCGCGGTTTACGGGGCCCGCGGGACCCATAGGCTGGCCGGGAAACAGGCCCCCGGCCCGCCTCTCACCGGCGCGGTGGCGCCTTCCGTGTTACTCCAAGGGGTGCCGGATTGGCTTTACCGCCGTGGGTAGGGGCAGGATGCCTCTTCAGGCGCAAGGGTCTGGAAGACGGACCCGGGTCCTGGGCCTGACCGAGACCCTGGCAGCATCAACTTTGCTGTTGCCCAACACGCGGCCTGGTCGCGTGGCACGCCTCAACGGCAAGAAGAACACGGGAGTACAAACATGAACCGCAGTGAGCTGGTGGCCGCGCTGGCCGACCGCGCCGAGGTGACTCGCAAGGACGCCGACGCCGTGCTGGCCGCGTTCGCCGAGACCGTCGGCGAGATCGTTGCCAAGGGCGACGAGAAGGTCACCATCCCCGGCTTCCTGACCTTCGAGCGCACCCACCGTGCCGCTCGCACCGCCCGTAACCCGCAGACCGGCGAGCCGATCAACATCCCGGCCGGCTACAGCGTCAAGGTTTCGGCGGGCTCCAAGCTCAAGGAAGCCGCCAAGGGCAAGTAGTTCCTAGGCGCAAGGACGGCCCCCCGGATCCTTCCGGGGGGCCGTCCTTTTTTTGTTCTTTTTTGGGGGGCGCGGGGAACTGCGCGCCCAGCCACGGCACGGCGGGTCTGCGGGCGACCCTCAGCTCTGTGGCCCGTCGCGGCTTTTCGTCTGGTTGCGTTCGCGCGGTTCCCCGCGCCCCTAAAAAACAAAAAACAGGGCCGCCCCCGGTCGACCGGGGGCGGCCCTGGTGGCTACGCGGAGCGAACCGCTAGCCGAGGGCCTTGCCCGGGAGTTCGACCTTCGCGCCGAGCTCGACGAGCTTCTCCATGAAGTTCTCGTAGCCGCGGTTGATCAGGTCGATCCCGTGGACACGGCTCGTGCCCTGGGCCGCCAGCGCCGCGATCAGGTACGAGAAGCCGCCACGCAGGTCGGGGATGACCAGGTCGGCGCCCTCCAGCTTCGTCGGCCCGGACACGACCGCCGAGTGCAGGAAGTTGCGCTGCCCGAAGCGGCAGTTGGAGCCGCCGAGGCACTCGCGGTAGAGCTGGATGTGCGCGCCCATCTGGTTCAGCGCGGACGTGAAGCCGAGACGCGACTCGTAGACCGTCTCGTGGACGATCGAGAGGCCCGTGGCCTGCGTCAGGGCGACGACGAGCGGCTGCTGCCAGTCCGTCTGGAAGCCGGGGTGGACGTCCGTCTCCAGCGCGATCGACTTCAGCTGGCCACCGGGGTGCCAGAAGCGGATGCCCTCGTCGTCGATCTCGAAGGCGCCGCCGACCTTCCGGTACGTGTTCAGGAACGTCATCATCGAGCGCTGCTGCGCGCCGCGGACGTAGATGTCGCCGTGCGTGGCGAGCGCCGCCGACGCCCAGGAGGCCGCCTCCAGACGGTCCGACAGGGCGCGGTGCGTGTAGCCGCCGAGCTTGTCGACGCCGGTGACGCGGATGGTGCGGTCCGTGTCCATCGCGATGATCGCGCCCATTTTCTGCAGGACGCAGATCAGGTCCTCGATCTCAGGCTCCACGGCCGCGTTCGAGAGCTCCGTGACGCCCTCGGCGAGGACGGCCGTGAGCAGGACCTGCTCGGTGGCGCCCACGGAGGGGTAGGGGAGACGGATCTTCGTGCCGCGCAGCCGCTGCGGGGCCTCCAGGTACTGGCCGCCCTCGCGCTTCTCGATCGTCGCGCCGAACTGGCGGAGCACCTCGAAGTGGAAGTCGACCGGACGGCCGCCGATGTCGCAGCCGCCGAGACCCGGGATGAAGGCGTGGCCGATGCGGTGCAGCAGCGGGCCGCACAGCAGGATCGGGATGCGGGAGGAGCCCGCGTGCGCGTCGATGTCGGCCACGTTCGCCGACTCCACGTGCGAGGGGTCCATCACCAGCTCGCCCGGCTCCTCACCGGGGCCGACCGTCACGCCGTGCAGCTGCAGCAGGCCGCGTACGACGCGCACGTCGCGGATGTCCGGGACATTGCGCAGCCGGCTCGGCGCACTGCCGAGGATCGCGGCGACCATGGCCTTTGGCACGAGGTTCTTCGCGCCGCGAACACGGATCTCGCCCTCGAGCGGAGTTCCGCCGTGGACAAGGAGTACATCGTCGGTGACGGTCATGAATCTCGCGTTCCGAAGAGAAGGGCAGGGCCAGGCTCAAGGGTAAGGGCGGCCCGCCCCATATTCGTATGCCTGCGGGTTCCAGGGAGCGTCATGAGTTCGCCACAACACGAAGCGCGCCGGGGAAAGCACAAAGCGTGACGATTTTGTGAAGTGCCGGCCTTCCGCTTCCCCGCGCGCTGAGCTGCGTTCCCGCGGTTGTTGCGCTTGGCTCCCCCCGCGGCGGCCGAATGCGGGATCATGTCAGGCATGACCGAGGTGTCCTCGCTCACAGGGCGGCTGCTCGTGGCTACACCCGCCCTCGCGGACCCGAATTTCGACCGGGCGGTCGTGCTGCTCCTCGACCACGACGAGGAGGGCTCGCTCGGCGTCGTACTGAACCGGCCGACGCCGGTGGACGTCGGGGACATCCTGGAGGGCTGGGCCGGTCTGGCCGGTGAGCCGGGGGTCGTCTTCCAGGGCGGCCCGGTCTCGCTCGACTCGGCGCTCGGCGTCGCGGTCATCCCCGGCGACGACGAGCGGGAGGCGCCCCTCGGCTGGCGGCGGGTGCACGGCGCGATCGGCCTCGTCGACCTGGAGGCCCCGCCGGAGCTGCTCGCGGCGGCGCTCGGCTCCCTGCGGATCTTCGCCGGTTACTCGGGCTGGGGGCCGGGGCAGCTGGAGGACGAACTGACCGAGGGTGCCTGGTACGTCGTCGAGTCGGAGCCCGGTGATGTCTCCGCCACCCGCCCCGAGGGCCTGTGGCGGGCGGTCCTGCGGCGCCAGCGCGGCGAACTGGCGATGGTGGCCACGTATCCGGACGATCCCTCGCTCAACTGACCTCGTTCCGGGACCGGGCGGGCTTAAGTACCCTTGGCGGTTATGAGCACTCTTGAGCCCGAGCGCGGGACAGGTACGGGGACCCTCGTAGAGCCGACGCCGCAGACGTCGAGCGGCGATGGCGATCACGAGCGCTACGCCCACTATGTCCAGAAGGACAAGATCATGGCGAGCGCGCTGGAGGGCACGCCCGTCGTCGCGCTCTGCGGCAAGGTGTGGGTGCCGGGCCGTGACCCCAAGAAGTATCCCGTGTGTCCCATGTGCAAGGAGATCTACGAGTCCATGGGCGCCGGCGGCGACAAGGACAACGGCGGCAAGGACGGCAAGGGCGGCGGCAAGGACAAGTAGTCGCTCCTCCCTTCCCGGTGAGTCCCTGTGAACCTCGGGTGTGCGGTGACGCATGCCCGGGGTTTCGCGCGTCCGCCCCACCATTGCGCGAATTGGTCCAGTCCTCTTAGCCTCCCGCCATGGAACTCATCCCCGCACCCCGTCGGCTGACGCGCTCGGGCGACGGACGCCACGCGCTCGGCGAGCGCACCGGCATCGCGGCGGGGGAGGGGACCGAAGGCACGGCACGCCGGCTGCGCGCGACACTCGGCGCGGCGACCGGTCTCGACCTGCCGCCCAAGGGTGCGGACGAGGGCGACGTCATCTCCCTGCGCATCGACCCCGCCCGCTCCCTCGAACCGGAGGGCTACCGGCTGCGCGTGACGGACGCGGGCATCACGATCGAGGGCGGCTCCGCGGCAGGCGTCTTCTGGGGCGCCCAGACGCTGCGTCAACTCCTGGGCCCCGACGCGTACCGCCGGGCCCCGCTCCCCGGACGCACCTGGTCCGTCCCGTACGTCACCGTCGAAGACGCGCCGCGCTTCCGCTGGCGCGGCATGATGCTCGACGTCGCCCGGCACTTCACGCCGAAGGCCGGAGTGCTGCGCCAACTCGACCTGATGGCCGCCCACAAGCTCAACGTCCTGCACTTCCACCTCACCGACGACCAGGGCTGGCGCGTCGAGATCAAGCGCCACCCGAAGCTGACGCAGGACGCCTCCTGGCGGTCACGGACGAAATTCGGCCACCGCGCCTCGGAGTTGTGGGAGGACAAGCCGCACGGCGGCTTCTACACGCAGGACGACATCCGCGAAATCGTCGCGTACGCGGACGCGCTGCATATCGCGGTCGTCCCCGAGATCGACCTGCCGGGCCACTCGCAGGCAGCCATCCACGCGTATCCGGAACTCGGCAACAGTGATGTCGTCGACACGTCTTCCCTCCCCGTCTGGGACACCTGGGGCGTCAATCCGAACGTACTCGCCCCCACTGACAACACCCTCCGCTTCTACGAGGGCGTCTTCGAGGAACTCCTCGACCTGTTCCCGTCCACGTTCATCCACGTAGGGGGCGACGAGTGCCCCAAGGACCAGTGGAGGCAGTCGCCCACCGCCCAGGCACGCATCAAGGAACTGGGGTTGGCCGACGAGGACGAGCTCCAGTCCTGGTTCATCCGGCACTTCGACACCTGGCTCGGCACGCGCGGGCGGCGCCTGGTCGGCTGGGACGAGATCCTCGAAGGGGGCCTCGCGCCCGGCGCCACGGTCTCCTCCTGGCGCGGCTACGAAGGCGGCATCACCGCGGCGAGGGCGGGCCACGACGTCGTCATGTGCCCCGAGCAGCAGATCTACTTGAACTACCGCCAGGCCCCCGGCGACGAGGAACCGGTCCCCATCGGCTACGTACGCACCCTGGAGGACGTCTACCGCTTCGAACCGGTTCCCCCGCAGCTGAGCGAGGAGGAGGCGCGGCACGTCCTCGGCACGCAGGCCAACGTGTGGACCGAGGTGACGGAGGACGAGCAGCGCCTCGACTACCAGGTGTATCCGCGGCTTTCCGCCTTCAGTGAGGTCGCCTGGAGCGAGCTGCCCGAACCCGCCGCGCGTGACTTCGCGGACTTCGAGCGCCGAATGACCGCGCACTACCGGCGACTTGACGCCCTGGGCGTCGGCTACCGGCCGCCCGGCGGCCCGTTGCCCTGGCAGCGGCGCCCGGGTGTGCTCGGACGTCCCTTCGAAGGGGAACCCCCGAACGTGTGAGCTTGCACGGAGGCGAGGGCCACGCCTCACCGCCCACCTCGCCTCATACGTAGGCGCAGGCCGCCAATTCGCCCCCACGGGTGATCTGGTGCGATATCGGTCATCTATGAGGTGGAAGGGGCGAATGCCTCCTACCGGACCCCCGCTCCGGGCCGGAAGGAAGATGTGCCAGAGTTGCCACCTCCGGCCTGTCAGCACGTACCGTACGGCGGAACAGGCGTAACGGCGGGAACGGCGGTCACGCGCGGACCACGCGGGGACCGGCGCCGTTGCCAGGCACGCGGCCGGACTTCGGGAAGGGGCAGCCGGTTTGACCACGCACGCACCGCAGGCGACGACACAGGCCGCGGTACTTCCGGGTTCGCTCGACGAGGCCGTCGCGGCACTCGCCGCCATGCCCGCCGCCGTACCGGTGGCCGGGGGCACGGACCTCATGGCCCAGGTCAACGCGGGGGGACTGCGCCCCGCCGCCCTCGTCGGACTCGGCCGGATCAGCGAGATCCGCGGCTGGCAGTACCAGGACGGGAACGCGCTGCTCGGCGCGGGCCTCACCCACGCGCGCATCGGCCGCCCCGACTTCGCCGCGCTGATCCCCGGCCTCGCCGCCGCCGCGCGGGCCGCGGGCCCGCCCCAGATCCGCAACGCGGCCACGCTCGGCGGCAACATCGCCTCCGGCGCGCCCGCCAATGACACGCTGCCCGTACTGGCCGCGCTGGAAGCCACGTTGATCATCGCGGGGCGGGGCGGCGCGAGACGCGAAGTGCCGGTCTCGCACCTGCTGGCCGGCATGGAGATGCTCGCCCCGGGCGAACTGATCGGGTTTGTGCGGGTTCCGTTGTTGCATGCTCCGCAGGTCTTCCTGAAGGCGACCGGGCGTACGGGTCCCGGCCGCGCCATGGCCTCCGTCGCGCTCGTCCTCGACCCGGCGCGGCGCGGGGTGCGCTGCGCCGTCGGGGCCATCGCGCCGATGCCGCTGCGGCCCCTGGAGGCCGAGCAGTGGGTGGCCTCGCTCATCGACTGGGACGGCGAACGCGGCGCCCTCGTACCGGAGGCCGTGCACGCCTTCGGCGAGTACGTCGCCGCGGCCTGCGTCCCCGACCCGGACCCCGCTCCTGACGGCACGCAGCAGCAGCTGCCGCCCGCCGTACTGCATCTGCGGCGCACCGTCGCCGTGCTGGCCCGACGTGCACTTGGGAGGGCACTGTCGTGACGAACGAGTACCCCGGCCCCGACGGCTGGGAGCCGGTGCCCCAGGGCGAGTACGACTCCGACGCCACGGCCTTCGTGCAGCTGCCCCCCGAGGGCTTCCCGGACGCGGCGCCGCTCGCCGCGCCGGGGCACGGCTACGTGCCGCCGCCGATCACGGTGGGTCCGGCCACGGGGGCGGCCGCGACCGATCCCGCGTCGACCGGGGTGTGGGTGCTGCCGCAGGATCTCGTTGGGCCGGGGGCGGGGGCCTCCGGCGGTGGGGTGGCTGAGCCCGTGGCGGCCGAGCCTGTGGAGCAGGCGCCGCACCACGGGCAGACCGGGCAGTGGTCCGTGCCGCTGGCCGGGGGTGAACTCCCGGAGGAATCGGGTGAGTTCAGCGCGTCCTCGGTGGGGCGGCAGTGGGGTGGGCAGGTGCCTCCGGCGACGTTGCCGGGGGGTGCGGCGGCGCCGTGGGCCCCGGCGGAGCCCGACGTCGAGGTGGAGCTTCCGCCGCTCGTCTCCCCGGAGGGGCCGGCCGGGCCTGCGTCGCGGGGCTCTGCCCCGGACCCCGCGCCTCAATCGCCGGCGGGGCTTGATGTGCCGGGCTCTCGTTCGCAGAGCGGGCTTGATGGGCACGAGACCGTGGCTGTGGAGGCGTCCGAGGTCGAGGTCGACGCCGTCCCGGAGGAGTCCGAGGGTGAAGACGTCGCTCAGCCCTCGCTTCATGACGATCACCCCCTGGCCAGTTACGTTCTGCGGGTCAATGGTGCGGACCGGCCCGTCACGGACGCCTGGATCGGGGAGTCGTTGCTGTACGTGCTGCGTGAGCGGCTCGGGCTCGCGGGGGCCAAGGACGGCTGCTCGCAGGGCGAGTGCGGCGCGTGCAACGTGCAGGTGGACGGCCGTCTCGTAGCCTCCTGCCTGGTGCCCGCGGCGACCACCGCGGGCAGCGAGGTGCGTACGGTCGAGGGACTCGCCACCGACGGCCGCCCCTCGGACGTGCAGCGGGCGCTGGCCGCGTGCGGTGCGGTGCAGTGCGGCTTCTGCGTCCCCGGCATGGCGATGACGGCGCACGACCTCCTGGAGGGCAACCCGAACCCGACCGCCCTGGAGACCCGCCAGGCGCTGTGCGGCAACCTGTGCCGCTGCTCCGGCTACCGGGGTGTCGTGGACGCGGTGCGCCAGGTGGCCGAGGAGCGGCGGACGGCGGCGGACACCGCGGCCGAGGGCGGCGCGGAAGAGCCGCTGATCCCGCGCCAGGCGGGACCCCCGACCACCGGGGACCCGCAGGACTTTCCGGACGGAGGCCAGGCATGACGAACGAGACGGCCACGACCTCCGTGGCCCCCGCCGCCCCGGAGGCGGAGAGCTTCCCGCACGGACTCGGCACGTCCCTCCCCTCGGAGGAGGCGCACGCCAAGGCGGAGGGCACGTTCCCGTACGCCGCCGACCTGTGGGCCGAGGGCCTGCTCTGGGCGTCGATCCTGCGCTCCCCGCACGCGCACGCGCGCGTGGTGAGCATCGACACCAGCCACGCGCGCGAGATGCCCGGCGTCCTCGCGGTCGTCACGCACGAGGACGTCCCCGGCGGCCCGCTGTCCGGACACCGCGCGTCGGACCGCCCGATGTTCGCCTCCGACGTGGTGCGTCACCACGGGGAGGCGCTCGCGGCCGTGGCGGCCGACCACCCCGACACGGCGCGGATGGCCGCCGCCGCGATCGTCGTCGAGTACGAGGTCCTCGACCCGGTCACGGACCCCGAGCAGTCCTTCGGGGCGGAGCCCCTGCACCCCGACGGCAACCTGATCCGCCACATCCCGCTCCAGCACGGCGACGCAGAGGCGACCGGCGAGGTCATCGTCGAGGGGCTGTACCGCATCGGGCGTCAGGATCCGGCGCCGATCGGTGCCGAGGCCGGGCTCGCCGTGCCCCGCCCCGACGGCGGCGTCGAGCTCTACATCGCCTCCACCGACCCGCACGGTGACCGCGACCTCGCGGCGGCCCGCTACGGCCTGGAGCGCGAGCGCGTGAAGGTCGTCGTCACCGGCGTGCCCGGCGCGACGGCCGACCGCGAGGACCCCAGCTTCCACCTCCCGCTCGGCCTCCTCGCCCTGCACACCGGCTGCCCGGTCAAGCTGGCGGCGTCCCGCGAGGAGTCCTTCCTCGGCCACCCGCACCGCCACCCCACCTTGCTCCGCTACCGGCACCACGCGGACGCGGACGGCCGGCTGGTCAAGGTGGAGGCCCAGATCCTGCTGGACGCGGGCGCGTACGCCGACACGTCGTCCGACGCGCTCGCCGCGGCGGTGTCCTTCGCCTGCGGCCCCTACGTAGTGCCGCACGCCTCCATCGAGGGCTGGGCGGTACGGACGAACAACCCGCCCTCCGGCCACGTACGCGGAGAGGGCGCGCTCCAGGTCTGCGCCGCGTACGAGGCGCAGATGGACAAGCTCGCGAAGAAGCTGGGCGTCGACCCGGCCGAACTGCGCCTGCGCAATGTCCTCGCGACCGGCGACATCCTTCCGACGGGGCAGACGGTGACGTGCCCTGCGCCCGTGGCCGAACTGCTCACCTCTGTAAGGGACTTCCCGCTGCCGCCGCTCCCCAAGGACACGCCGGAGGGGGACTGGCTGCTCCCCGGTGGTCCCGAGGGCGTCGGTGACCCGGCCGCGATCCGCCGCGGCGTCGGCTACGGCATCGGCATGGTGCACATGCTCGGCGCGGAGGGCGCGGACGAGGTCTCCACGGCCACCGTGAAGGTCCAGGGCGGCGTCGCGACGGTCATCTGCGCCGCCGTGGAGACGGGCCAGGGCTTCGCCACGCTCGCCCGCCAGATCGTCCAGGAGACGCTCGGGATCGAAGAAGTCCACGTGGCGCCCGTCGACACCGATCAGCCGCCGGCCGGACCCGGCTGCCGGGGCCGGCACACATGGGTGTCGGGCGGAGCGGTCGAGCGGGCGGCCAAGATGGTCCGCACCCAGCTCCTCCAGCCGCTGGCGCACACGTTCGGCATGTCCACGGAGCTGCTGCAGATCGCGGACGGCAAGATCACGTCCTACGACGGCGTGCTCTCGACGACCGTCGAAGAGGCCATGGACGGCAAGGAGTTGTGGGCCACGGCGCAGTGCCGCCCGCACCCCACGGAGCCGCTCGACGCCTCCGGCCAGGGCGACGCCTTCGTCGGCATGGCCTTCTGCGCGATCCGCGCGGTGGTGGACGTGGACGTGGAGCTCGGCTCGGTGCGCGTGGTCGAACTCGCGGTCGCCCAGGACGTCGGCCGCATCCTCAATCCCGCCCAGCTCGCGGCCCGTATCGAAGCGGGCGTCACCCAGGGCGTGGGCGCGGCCCTCACGGAGAACCTCCGCACCCCGAAGGGCATCGTCCGCCGCCCCGACCTCACCGGGTACGCCCTGCCCACCTCGCTCGACACCCCCGAGATCCACATCGTCAACCTGGTCGAGGAGCGCGACGTGGTCGCTCCCTTCGGCGCGAAGCCCGCGAGTGCGGCGCCGGTGGTCGCGGCGCCGGCGGCCGTCGCGTCGGCGGTCCGTGCGGCGACCGGGCGGCCGGTCAACCGGTTGCCGATCAGGCCGCAGGCGGCGGTGGCCGAGCCGGCCGGCTGAGCGGCGCCTTCCCGCACGAGGAAGGGGCGCCCCGCTTCCCGCGGGGCGCCCCTTCCTCGTGCACAGAGGCCGTGACCGGAATCGAACCGGTGTAATTCGCTTTGCAGGCGAATCCCTAAACCACTCGGGCACACGGCCAAGCTGCCGCTCACGCTACGGGCCCGCGATCACCGTCCTCAAGGCCTCCCGGCGCCCCGCAACGCGACTGCCACACGCCGTTCATACAAGCCCCCACCCCACCCCTTCCCGACAGTCCTGCCGGACGGGCCTGCTCAATCGCCGCAGGGGCTGTAAGCAGTCCTGCCGGACGGGCCTGTTCAATCGCCGCAGGGGCTGTAAGCAGTCCTGCCGGGCGGGCCTGTTCAATCGCCGCAGGGGCTGTAAGCAGCCCCGCTCTTGTGACGAGAGCCCGCGGGGTCCGGGGCGGAGCCCCGAGGCGTGGGGGCCGGTGGCCTACGACCAACGGACCAGCCGGGCCCCGTCTCCCGACAGGGGTCAGCGCCGGAAACGCCTCTTACCCTGAACCGCATGGCCGCCCTCGAAAACGACACCATCATCGCCGCGTCGGAGACCGAAGGCGTCCTCGGCCGCACCTACCGCGCACTCAGCATCGGCATCGTCACCGTCGTGCTGCTCATCGCCTTCGAGGCGACCGCCGTGGGAACCGCGATGCCCGTGGCGGCCCGGGAGTTGGACGGCGTGTCGCTGTACGCGTTCGCGTTCTCCGGCTTCTTCACGACCAGCCTGTTCGGGATGGTGCTCGCCGGGCAGTGGGCCGACCGGAGCGGGCCCCTCGGCCCCGTCACCGCCGGGATCGGGTCCTTCGCCGCGGGGCTCGTGCTCGCCGGGACCGCGGGCACCATGTGGATGTTCATCGCCGGGCGGGCCGTGCAGGGGCTCGGCGGCGGACTGGTGATCGTCGGGCTCTACGTAGTGGTCAGCAGGGCCTACCCGGAGCGGTTGCGGCCAGCGATCATGGCGGCGTTCGCGGCGAGCTGGGTCGTGCCGTCGATCGTCGGGCCGCTGGCGTCCGGGGCTGTGACCGAGCACCTCGGCTGGCGCTGGGTGTTCCTCGGGATCCCGGTCCTCGTCGTGCTGCCGCTCGCGCTCGCGCTCCCCGAGGTGCGGCGGCGGGCCGGCGGGCCGCCCGAGGGCGCCGCCCCTGCCGCCTTCGACCGGCGCAGGATCCGGCTCGCCCTCGGCATCTCGGCCGGCGCCGGGCTGCTCCAGTACGCCGCCCAGGACCTGCGGCCGCTGTCCCTGCTCCCCGCCGCCGTCGGCCTTGCCCTGCTCGTGCCGTCGGTGCTCGGGCTGCTGCCCCGTGGCACGTACCGGGCGGCGCGCGGGCTTCCGTCCGTGGTGCTGCTGCGCGGGATCTCGGCCGGGTCGTTCATCGCGGCCGAGTCCTTCGTGCCGCTGATGCTGGTGACGCAGCGGGGCCTCAGCCCCACGCTCGCCGGGCTCTCCCTCGCCGCGGGCGGCGGCACCTGGGCGTTCGGTTCGTGGCTTCAGTCCCGGCCGCGCGTCGAGCCGTACCGGGAGCGGCTCGTCGCCGGGGGCATGGTGCTGGTCGCCGCGGCCGTCGCGGTCGCGCCGAGCGTGCTGATCCAGGCCGTGCCCGTGTGGACGGTGGCCGTCGCGTGGGCCTTCGGCTGCCTGGGGATGGGGCTCGTGATCTCGTCCACGTCCGTGCTGCTGTTGCAGCTGTCCGCGCCCGAGGAGGCCGGGACGAACTCCGCCGCGCTCCAGATCTCCGACGGGCTCTCGAACGCGCTGCTGCTCGCCGCCGGCGGCGCCGCCTTCGCGGCCCTCGGCGGGGGAGCGGTGGGGCACGGTGTCGCGCAGGGGGCCGGGGGCTCGCACCCGGCCGCGTTCACCGCCGTGTTCCTGCCGATGTCGGCCGTCGCGCTGGTGGGCGTATGGGTGGCCTCACGGCTGCGGAAGTAGACGCGGCAGCCGCCCAGTTGATCTGTGACACACGTCCCAACCACCCCGCCCCCGGCCTCGCCCGGCGCGCTCGTCAACCTCGGCACCGGTAGGGTGGCCCGGTTGTCATACGTAGCCGTGCCGTCCAGCTTTGAGTAACCGGAGACCGTGACTACTACATCCACCACTCCGTCTGCCTCGTCCGCCCATCTGTCACCCGCATTCCCCGGCCGCGCCCCCTGGGGCACGGCCAACAAGCTGCGTGCGTGGCAGCAGGGTGCGATGGACCGGTACATCCAGGAGCAGCCGCGCGACTTCCTCGCGGTCGCGACCCCGGGCGCCGGCAAGACCACGTTCGCGCTCACCCTCGCGTCCTGGATGCTGCACCACCACGTCGTGCAGCAGGTCACCGTGGTCGCGCCGACCGAGCACCTGAAGAAGCAGTGGGCCGAGGCCGCCGCGCGGATAGGCATCAAGCTGGACCCCGAGTACAGCGCGGGACCGCTCAGCAAGGAGTACCAGGGCGTCGCCGTCACATACGCGGGTGTGGGCGTGCGGCCGATGCTGCACCGCAACCGCAGCGAGCAGCGCAAGACGCTCGTCATCCTCGACGAGATCCACCACGCCGGTGACTCGAAGTCGTGGGGCGAGGCCTGCTTGGAGGCCTTCGAGCCGGCCACCCGCCGCCTCGCGCTCACCGGTACGCCGTTCCGCTCCGACACCAACCCGATCCCCTTCGTCCAGTACGAGGAGGGCAGGGACGGCATCCGGCGCTCGGCCGCCGACTACACGTACGGCTACGGTCAGGCGCTCGCCGACAGCGTCGTGCGGCCGGTCATCTTCCTCTCGTACAGCGGCAACATGCGCTGGCGCACGAAGGCCGGTGACGAGATCGCGGCCCGGCTCGGCGAGCCGATGACCAAGGACGCCGTCAGCCAGGCCTGGCGCACCGCGCTCGACCCGCGCGGCGAGTGGATGCCGAGCGTGCTGCGCGCCGCCGACGCCCGCCTCACCGAGGTCAGGAAGGGCATCCCGGACGCGGGCGCCCTCGTCATCGCCTCCGACCAGGACTCGGCCCGCGCGTACGCGAAGCTGATCCGCGAGATCACCGGCAGCAGGGCCACAGTCGTGCTCTCCGACGACACCGGCGCCTCGAAGCGGATCGACGAGTTCGCGGCGGGCGACGACCGGTGGATGGTCGCCGTCCGCATGGTGTCCGAAGGCGTCGACGTGCCGCGCCTCGCGGTCGGCGTGTACGCCACGACGATCTCCACGCCGCTCTTCTTCGCGCAGGCGGTCGGCCGCTTCGTGCGATCGCGGCGCCGCGGCGAGACCGCGTCCGTCTTCCTGCCCACCGTCCCCGACCTGCTCGGCTTCGCCAACGAGATGGAGGTCGAGCGCGACCACGTCCTCGACAAGCCGAAGAAGGACGAGGAGGAGGACCCCTACGCCGAGTCCGAGAAGGAGATGGACGAGGCGAACCAGGAGCAGGACGAGGACACGGGGGAGCAGGAACAGTTCTCCTTCGAGGCCCTCGAGTCCGAGGCCACCTTCGACCGGGTCACGTACAACGGCGCCGATTTCGGCATGCAGGCGCACCCCGGCAGCGAGGAGGAGCAGGACTACCTCGGCATCCCCGGCCTCCTCGAACCCGACCAGGTGCAGCAGCTCCTCCAGAAGCGGCAGGCGCGGCAGATCGCGCACAGCAAGAAGAAGCCGGACAGCGAGGCCGACCTCCTGGAGCTGCCCGCGGAGCGCCGCCCCGTCGTCTCCCACAAGGAGCTGATGGAGCTGCGCAAGAAGCTGAACACCATCGTCGGCGCGTACGTGCATCAGACCGGGAAGCCGCACGGTGTGATCCACACCGAGCTGCGCCGGGTGTGCGGGGGGCCGCCGAGCGCGGAGGCGACCGGCGGACAGCTGCGCCAGCGCATCGCCAAGGTGCAGGAATGGGCCACCCGCATGAAGTGACATGGGGATCAAGTGCGGGCAATCGCGCACATCTCCGGCCGTTGACTGACCGGATTCTGGACGGAGTCTTCCGCTCAGCGGGACGACCTCGCTACATTCCGGGCAACGCACACGCCCCGTGGCAGAGCCGCCGCGGAGCGCAGCCGGTGCGTAAAAGACAGCCGTAAGCAGCCCAGCGCCTGATCACCGACCGGCGGCCTCTGACGCGCGTCGCCCACGGGACAGGTGACGCGACCCCCGCGCAGGAGGCCGCCGTCCCTCACCACTAAGGAGTGGGCGTCGTGACCGCGGAGACCTCCCAGACGCTCGACCGGGGACTGCGCGTCCTCAAACTGCTCGCAGACACCGACCACGGCCTGACCGTCACCGAGCTCTCCAACAAGCTCGGCGTCAACCGGACGGTCGTCTACCGCCTGCTGGCCACCCTTGAGCAGCACGCCCTCGTCCGCCGCGACCTGGGCGGGCGAGCCCGTGTCGGCCTCGGCGTCCTCCGCCTGGGCCGCCAGGTGCACCCGCTGGTCCGCGAAGCCGCCCTCCCGGCGCTGCGGGCACTCGCCGAGGACATCGGGGCGACGGCCCATCTCACGCTGGTGGACGGTACGGAGGCCCTCGCCGTGGCCGTCGTCGAGCCGACCTGGACCGATTACCACGTGGCGTACCGCACGGGCTTCCGGCACCCGCTCGACCGGGGTGCCGCGGGTCGCGCCATCCTCGGCGCGCGTCAGGGTGTGCTCCCCGAGACCGGCTACACCCTCACGCATGGCGAACTGGAGGCCGGTGCGAGTGGGGCGGCGGCGCCGCTCCTGGGTGTGACCGGGCTGGAGGGCAGCGTGGGCGTCGTCATGCTCTCGGACTCCGTCCCGGAACGCGTTGGCACCCGGGTCCTGGACGCGGCCCGCGAGGTGGCGGACGCACTCCGCTAATCCCTCCAAGCCCCCACCCCACCCCTTCCCGAAAGTCCTGCCGGACGGGCCTGCTCAATCGCCGCAGGGGCTCCCATGGAGCCCCGCCGGCGACTGAGGCGCGGGGTCCGGGGCGGAGCCCCGTGGCCGCAACGCCGTCGCCGGTGGAACAACAACGCCACGTTAGAGTCAACCCGTGCTCAATCGCCTCAGCCGCCCCACCGCCCTGGCCCTCTGCGCCGCCCCCGTCATCGCGCTGCTCGCGGTGGCGGGCTTCGCCCCGCTCCCGTTCTCCGTGGCCCAGCCGGGCCCCACGACGAACGTCCTGGGGAAGTCGGACGGCAAACCCGTCATCGACATCAGCGGCGCCCCCACCCGCCCCACGGAGGGCAAACTCCGCGCGGTGACCATCGTGGCGACCGGCCCCGACGCCTCCGTGCACCTCGGCGACGTACTCGACGGCTGGTTCGCCGAGGACCGGGCCGTCATGCCGCGCGACGCCGTGTACCCGTCGGGCGACTCGACCAAGGAGGTCGAGCAGCACAACCAGCAGGAGATGAAGGGCTCACAGGACGCCGCGACGGAGGCCGCCCTGGCCTACCTCGGCAAGCCCTCGAAGGACATCAAGGTCGACCTCCAGCTCGGCGACGTCGGCGGCCCGAGCGCCGGCCTGCTCTTCTCCCTCGGCATCATCGACATGCTGGACGGCGACGGCAGCGGCGGCGACCTCACCGGCGGAAAGTCCATCGCGGGCACCGGCACCATCGACGCCAAGGGCAAGGTCGGCCCGGTCGGCGGCGTATCTCTGAAGGTGCAGGCCGCCGACCGGGACGGCGCCACGGTCTTCCTCGTACCGAAGGCCGAGTGCTCGGACGCGAAGGCGTCGGCGCCGAAGTCGATGAAGCTGATCTCGGTGAGCACGCTCAAGGACACGATGACCGCGCTGACGAACATGGAGAAGGGCTCGGGCACCGTCCCGCAGTGCTGAGCCCTCAACGGCTCACTTGACGAACCCCTCCTTCACCAGCCAGTCCTTCGCCACGTCGTGCGGGTCCTGCCCGTCGACGTCCACCTTCGCGTTGAGGTCCCTGGCGACGGTGTTGTCGAGCTTCTTCGTGATCGGCTCCAGGACGTCCGCCATCGCCGGGTACTTCTTGAGCGCCTTGCTGTTGATCGAGGGCGCCGCGTTGTAGTTCGGGAAGAACTTCTTGTCGTCCTCCATGACGTTCAGCTTCATCGCCTTGATCCGGCCGTCGGTCGTGTAGACCTCGCCGTAGGTGCAACTCCCCTTGGACGCCTGGGTGTAGATGATGCCGCTGTCCATCTGCGTGAGGTTGGCGGCGGGCAGGTTCATCCCGTACGCCTTCTGCATGCCGGGCAGTCCGTCGGCCCGGTTGGCGAACTCGCTCTCCACGCACAGCGTGACGGCCTTCGGGTTCTTCTTGGCGAGCGCGGCGACGTCGGAGAGCGTCTTGGTGCCGTACTTCTTGAAGTTGGCGTCGTTCATGGCGAGCGCGTAGGTGTTGTTGAGCGAGGCCTGCGGCAGCCAGGTGATGCCGTTCTTCTTGTCGGCCTTGCGCACGGCCTCGTACTGCTGGTGCGGGTCGGTGATCGGGTCCGAGTTGCCGAGGTACGTGATCCAGGCCGTGCCCGTGTACTCGTACATGGCGTCGGCGTCACCGGACTTGATGGCCTCGCGGGCGCCGATGGAGCCCTGGATGCCGGTCCGGTCGAGGACGTCCGCGCCGGCCGCCTTGAACGCGATGCCCATGATCGCGCCGAGCACCAGCTGCTCGGTGAACTCCTTCGACGTGACGGTGATGTCCGCGCCCGCCAGGGGCTTGTCCTTGCCGATGGAGCCGGGCTGCACGTCGTCGACCAGCGGGCTGCCACTGGTCAGTCCGCAGCCGCTCGCGAGGAGCGCGATCCCGCAGCTCGCCGCGACCGCCACCCGCACGCGGTACTTCACAGGCTTCACGGGTTTCATGTGCTTCACGGGACTCATGTGCGCACCTCCAACCCGCGCGGGCGCAACAGCAGTTCGGCCAGCGAGGCCAGCCAGTCGACGAGCAGGGCCAGCGCGATCGTCAGGATCGAGCCGAGCATCAGGACCGGCATCCGCTGGTTGGTGATGCCGGTGGTGATGAGGACACCGAGGCCGCCGCCACCGCCGAAGGTGGCCAGCGTCGCCGTACCGACGTTGAGGACGAGCGCCGTGCGCACGCCCGCGAGGATCAGCGGTACGGCGAGCGGGAGTTCGACCTTGCGGAGCACCCCCAGCTGCGACATCCCGATGCCCTTCGCCGCTTCGAGCAGCGTCGGATCGTTGGCCTTCAGGCCCGCGATGGTGTTGGAGAGAACCGGCAGAATCGCGTAGATGATGATGCCGATCAGGGCCGAACGCTCGCCGATGCCCAGCCAGATGACGAGCAGGGCGAGCAGGCCGATGGCCGGGGTCGCCTGGCCCATGTTGGCGATCGCCAGGGCGAACGGGGTGGCCTTGCGGAACATCTTGCGGGTCAGCAGGATCCCCAGCGGGATCGCGATGATCAGCACGAAGAACGTCGAGATCACCGTCAGGGTGATGTGCTGGCGCAGCGCCTTGCCCACCGCGCCGCCCGAGATGGCGTTCTCGGAGATCGTGTCGAGGTCCGCGTTGCGGAACCAGAGCCACGTGATCAGCAGGACGAGGATCAGGAACACCGGAAGGAACGTCAGCTTCTTCCAGGTGATGCGGGACGGTTCCTTGCGGGTGGGCGGCGCGGGCGCCTCCTGCTCGCCCTGGCCCTCGTCGCGGAACGCGAGGCCCTTGACCTCGTGCTCGCCCTCGGGGCGCGCGCCCTTCGGAGGCGACTTTCGGGACGGAGTGCTCACGCCTTCACCTCCCCGTCGGTGCCCTGGGAGCCCTCCTGCTCCAGATGCGTCTGCTCGGCGCGCTTCTCCTCCAACTCGTGCTGGTGCTCGACGGCTTCGAGGCGGTCGGCCTCCAGGAGTTCGTGCACGGAGTTCATCAGCGTCTCCATGTCGACGACGCCCTCGTACGCGCCGCGTCGCCCGGTCACCGCGACACGGCCCGCGTTGTCCGTGAGGACCGCTTCGAGGGCGTCGCGCAGCGTCGCGTCGTACGTCACCGTGTCGTGCACGAGGGTGCCCGCGCGGGCGAGGGAGCCCTTGGCGCGCATCAGGTCGCCGCGGCGCAGCCACTTGTAGGGACGGCCGCGCTTGTCGAGCAGCAGCAGCTCGTTCGTGCCGGCGGCCCGCAGCTTGTTGAAGATGTCCTGCAACGGGTCGTCGACGCTCACCGTCGGATAGTCGGTGACCTCGACGTCGCGTACGCGGGTGAGGTTGAGGCGCTTGAGGGCGGCGCCCGCGCCCACGAACCCGGAGACGAAGTCGTCCGCCGGGTTGGTGAGGATCGCCTCCGGGGTGTCGAACTGCGCGATGTGCGACTTCTCGCGGAGCACCGCGATCCGGTCGCCGAGCTTGATCGCCTCGTCGAAGTCGTGCGTGACGAAGACGATCGTCTTGTGCAGCTCGTGCTGGAGCCGGATCAGCTCGTCCTGGAGGTGGTCCCGGGTGATCGGGTCGACGGCGCCGAACGGCTCGTCCATCAGCAGGACGGGCGGGTCGGCCGCCAACGCCCTTGCCACGCCCACGCGTTGCTGCTGCCCGCCGGAGAGCTGACGCGGGTACCGGCCGTGGTACTCGGCGGCGTCGAGACCGACGAGATCGAGCATCTCCTCCACCCGCGCCTTGATCTTCGACTTGGACCAGCCGATCATCTTCGGCACCAGCGCGATGTTCTGGGCGACCGTCATGTGCGGGAAGAGCCCGGAGGACTGGATCGCGTAGCCGACCTTCCGGCGCAGCTTCACCGGGTCCATGTCGGTGACGTCCTCGCCGCCGATGCGGATGCGCCCGCCGGTCGGCTCGATCAGGCGGTTGATCATCTTCAGCGTCGTGGACTTCCCGCAGCCGGACGGGCCGACGAAGATGATCAGCTCGCCGGGCTTGATCTCCATGTTGACGTTGTCCACGGCGGGCTCGCTGGAGCCGGGGTAGCGCTTGGTGAGGTTCTCCAGCTCGATGCTGGCGCCGGACGGCTGCGGGGTCCCGGACGCCTCGGGGGCTTCGGTCGTCGTGGTGTCAGGCACGGATCCCCCTCGGGATGGTCAGCCGTCCGATGAGGACGTACGCGGCGTCGAAGAGCAGGGCGAGGATGATGATGCCGAGCGTTCCGGCGAGCACCTGGTTGAGCGCGTTGGCGCTGCCCAGGGAGGCGATGCCGCGGAAGATCTCGTTGCCGAGTCCGGGGCCCGAGGCGAACGCGGCGATGGCGGCGATCCCCATCAGCATCTGCGTGGAGACCCGGATCCCGGTGAGGATCGGCGGCCAGGCGAGCGGCAGCTCCACCTTGAACAGCCGGGCGGTCCGGGACATCCCGATGCCCTTCGCCGCGTCGATCAGCGCGGGGTCGACGCCGCGCAGGCCCACGATCGCGTTCCGCACGATCGGCAGCAGCCCGTACAGGGTGAGCGCGATGACGGTCGGCGCGACACCGAGGCCCACGACCGGGATCAGCAGACCGATCATGGCGAGGGAGGGGATGGTCAGAATGGTCGAGGTGGCGGTCGTCGCCAGGTTCCCGGCCCATTCACTGCGGTACGAGACGATGCCGATGGCGATGCCGATCAAGGTCGCCAGGAGCATGCACTGGAAGACGGCGCTCGCGTGCTGATAGGCGTCGGCGAGCAGCTGCTGGTGCCGGGCCGACAGGTAGTCCCAGAAGTTCATCGCACCTCACTCCCGGGCGGTGCTCGGATAGCCGTCAGGAATCTCCTGACGCCTGCTCCACCAGCGGGATGATCCGCAACGGAACAGGATTTTCCATGACGATCGCCGTGGAAGCCCGGACGATGCCATCAAATCCGACAACCCGGTCGATCACACGTTGAAGATCCGCGTTCGAGCGGGCCACGAGCCGGCACAGCATGTCCCCGCTGCCGGTCGTCGTGTGCAGTTCCAGGACCTCGGGGACGCCACCCAAATGGGTCCTGACGTCGGCTCCTTGCCCCTGCCTGATCTGCAGCGTCGCGAACGCGGTGACCGGGTAGCCGAGCGCCGCGGGGTCCACCTGGGGGCCGAACCCGCGGATGACTCCGTTCGAGGTAAGCCGGTCGAGGCGGGCCTGCACGGTGCCGCGCGCCACGCCGAGCCGGCGGGACATCTCGAGCACCCCGATCCGGGGCTCGCGCGCGAGCAGCACGATGAGCCGCCCGTCCAGATCGTCGATCGCCATGTACGCCTCCGTCGCCGTCCCGTCGCCGCCCCGTCCCCGGGTGGTCACCCTGTACAAGCAGCCCGAAGAAACGGGCCGTGCACTGGTCACATTGCCCAGCAAAAACGCAAACTATTGCGCACCTTGCGGACCGGCGGGAACCTCACGGTATGACGCAGACCACACACCACACCCCCGACACCGCACGGCAGGCCGACCCCTTCCCGGTCAAGGGGATGGACGCGGTCGTCTTCGCCGTGGGCAACGCCAAGCAGGCCGCGCACTACTACTCGACCGCCTTCGGCATGAAGCTCGTTGCCTACTCCGGACCGGAGAACGGCAGCCGAGAGACGGCCTCCTACGTCCTCACCAACGGCTCGGCCCGCTTCGTCTTCACCTCCGTCATCAAGGCCGCCAGCGAGTGGGGCCGCTTCCTCGAAGCGCATGTGGCGGCGCACGGCGACGGCGTCGTCGACCTCGCCATCGAGGTCCCCGACGCGCGCGCCGCGTACGCCTACGCGACGGAGCACGGCGCCCGCGGCCTCACCGAGCCGTACGAGGCGAAGGACGAGCACGGCACCGTCGTGCGCGCCGCCATCGCCACGTACGGCAAGACCCGCCACACCCTCGTCGAGCGCACCGGCTACGACGGCCCGTACCTGCCCGGCTTCGCGGCCGCCGCCCCGATCGTCGAGCCGGCCGAGCAGCGCACCTTCCAGGCCATCGACCACTGCGTCGGCAACGTCGAACTCGGCAAGATGAACGAGTGGGTCGGCTTCTACAACAAGGTCATGGGCTTCACGAACATGAAGGAGTTCGTCGGCGACGACATCGCGACCGAGTACAGCGCGCTGATGTCGAAGGTGGTCGCGGACGGCACCCTGAAGGTCAAGTTCCCCATCAACGAACCCGCCATCGCCAAGAAGAAGTCCCAGATCGACGAGTACCTGGAGTTCTACGGCGGTGCGGGCGTCCAGCACATTGCGCTCGCCACGAACGACATCGTCGCCTCGGTCAAGGCCATGCGCGCGGCCGGAGTCCAGTTCCTGGACACCCCGGACTCGTACTACGACACGCTCGGCGAGTGGGCGGGCGAGACCCGCGTGCCCGTCGAGACGCTGCGCGAGCAGAAGATCCTCGTCGACCGCGACGAGGACGGCTACCTGCTGCAGATCTTCACCAAGCCGGTCCAGGACAAGCCGACCGTGTTCTTCGAGATGATCGAGCGGCACGGCTCCATGGGCTTCGGCAAGGGCAACTTCAAGGCGCTCTTCGAGGCGATCGAGCGGGAGCAGGAGAAGCGCGGAAACCTGTAGATCTTCCAGGGAGCGCGTTTAGGCTGGCCGTATGGCCAGGATGAACGACGTAGGCGGAACGACAGGGTTCGGCGCCATCGACACCAGCGATGACGCCGAACCCTTCCACGCGGACTGGGAGGCGCGGGTCTTCGCGCTCCAGCGCGCGCTGCTCGTCCAGAAGGTCTTCAACCTCGACGAGTTCCGGGACGCGATCGAGACGATGCCGCCGCAGGAGTACCTGGCGGCCTCGTACTACGAGCGCTGGTTCCACGCGATCCGCACGCTCCTCGAACGCAAGGGAGTCATCGAGGAGGGGGCGCTCGACCGTGTCTGAGTCCGAGCAACCCGCCTACGTAGCCGGTGACTTGGTCCGTACGTACCGGCACGACCCGCCGCACCACACCCGGCTGCCGCGCTACGCCCGCGGCAAGCTCGGAGTCGTCGTCGAGCCGGAGGGCCGGGCGCCGCTCGCCGACGTGCGGGCGCAGGGGCGGGGCAACGCGCCCGACGAGATGATCTACGCGGTGCGGTTCGCGGCGCGTGAGCTGTGGGGCGAGGGCGGGCACGACGTGGTCCTCGACCTGTCCGAGAGCTACTTGCGGAAGGCGGGGCCCGGCGATGAGCGGTAACCATGACGACGCGGTGATCTCCCGCCAAGTACGGCTCCTGGAGAGCCTGTTGGAGGAGAAGGGCATCGTCGGCGGCGAGACGGTCGACGAGGTCATCGACGGGTTCCTCGCGGGTGCGTCGCCGGTCAACGGGGCGAAGGTCGTGGCCCGTGCCTGGATCGACCCGGCGTTCAAGGCGCGGCTGCTCGCGGACGGTTCGACGGCCGTCGCCGAACTGGGCTTCTCCTCCGGGGGAGTTCAGCCCCAGCGGCTGCGGGTCACCGAGAACACGGAGAGCGTGCACAACATGATCGTGTGCACGCTGTGCTCCTGCTATCCGCTGCGGCTCCTCGGGCCGTCTCCCGGCTGGTACAAGAGCGAGGCGTACCGCTCCCGCGTGGTCCGCGAACCCCGGGCTGTACTGGGCGAGTTCGGAGTCACGCTGCCCGATGCCACCAAGGTCACCGTCTGGGACTCCAGCGCGGAAACCCGCTACATGGTCCTGCCACGCCGCCCCACCGCCACGGATGCCCTGAGCGAGAACCAACTCGCCGCCCTGATCACCCGCAACGGCCTGATCGGCACGGCGCTGGTGTAACCCGTGTGAGCCCGGTGCGGCACATTCAAGCCCCTGCGGCGATTGAGCAGCGGGGTCCGGGGCAGAGCCCCGAGTCGTCAACCCCGGCACCGCCAGATC
>NZ_JBEOVM010000040.1:0-54134 GCF_040295505.1 Streptomyces sp. NPDC002790
TTGTACGTGACCTTGAGAACCGGCGAGTAGATCGAGTCGACCGGGATGCGCCCGATCTCCTGACCGACCTGCTTGTTCTGCACCGCGGAGACGTAACCGCGACCGCGCTCGACGGTCAGCTCCATCTCCAGCTTGCCCTTGCCGTTGAGCGTGGCGAGGACGAGGTCGGGGTTGTGCACCTCGACACCGGCCGGGGGCGCGATGTCGGCGGCGGTGACCAGACCCGGGCCCTGCTTGCGCAGGTACATCACGACCGGCTCATCGTGCTCCGAGGAGACGACCAGCTGCTTGATGTTCAGGATGAGGTCGGTGACGTCCTCCTTGACGCCCGGCACGGTGGTGAACTCGTGCAGGACACCGTCGATACGGATGCTGGTGACAGCAGCGCCGGGGATCGACGAGAGGAGGGTGCGGCGGAGGGAGTTGCCGAGGGTGTAGCCGAAGCCCGGCTCCAGCGGCTCGATCACGAACCGGGAGCGGAATTCGTCGACGACCTCTTCGGTCAACGAGGGACGCTGAGCGATCAGCATGAAAGGAATCCTTCAGTCATGGGCACCCACTATTTGATGCCCTTGAGTACTGCCAAGGGTACGGGCGATACCGCCCCGAAGAGCCGTACCGCCCGTAAACCTCAAGTCAAGCGACGTGCGTCAGACGCGGCGGCGCTTCGGCGGACGGCAGCCGTTGTGCGGCGTCGGCGTCACGTCCTGGATCGAGCCGACCTCGAGGCCGGTCGCCTGGAGCGAACGGATGGCGGTCTCACGACCGGAACCCGGGCCCTTGACGAAGACGTCGACCTTGCGCATGCCGTGCTCCTGCGCGCGACGGGCAGCCGACTCGGCGGCCATCTGCGCGGCGAACGGCGTGGACTTGCGAGAGCCCTTGAAGCCGACGTGGCCGGCGGAGGCCCACGAGATCACGTTGCCGGTCGGGTCCGTGATGGACACGATCGTGTTGTTGAACGTGCTCTTGATGTGCGCGTGGCCGTGAGCGACGTTCTTCTTTTCCTTGCGGCGCACCTTCTTGGCAGCGCCCTGACGACCCTTGGGGGGCATGTCGTTCTCCTACAGGGAGGTGGTCGGTCCTACAGCGAAGACCGCTGATGAGCGTCCGCTGAGGACTACTTCTTGCCCGGCTTCTTCTTACCGGCGATGGCGCGACGCGGGCCCTTGCGGGTACGCGCGTTCGTGCTGGTGCGCTGGCCGTGCACCGGCAGGCCGCGACGGTGACGCAGACCCTGGTAGCAGCCGATCTCGACCTTGCGGCGGATGTCGGCCTGGATCTCGCGACGGAGGTCACCCTCGGTCTGGAAGTTCTGGTCCACGTACTCGCGGATCTTTACGAGGTCTTCCTCGCTGATCTCACGAACGCGGATGTTGCGGTCGACACCAATCGCGTCCAGGGTCTCCTGGGCGCGCGTGCGGCCGATGCCGAACACGTAGGTGAGGGCGACCTCAATGCGCTTCTCGCGCGGGAGGTCAACACCTTCAACGCGTGCCATTCATGGCTCCTGTTGATTCTTCGGAGGTCTGTAGCAGAACCACTCCCAGTCGCCGTCCTCTTCGTCCGAAGAGTTGGTACGAACTGAGTCCTCGGCCTCCGACCGAGGGTGTCGCCACGGTGACTGAATCACCGCCGGCGGGCCCTGCGTATGTACTCGATGTGCTGCGTCGCGCGAACTCTGCGATCGAACTGCAGTTGAACGGGTCTGCGTCAGCCCTGGCGCTGCTTGTGGCGCGGGTTGTCGCAGATCACCATGACCCGACCGTGACGGCGGATCACCCTGCACTTGTCGCAGATCTTCTTGACGCTCGGCTTGACCTTCATGGGTGAGGTTCTCCGGGTCAGTTGCCGGCGGCCCGCCGAGGCGGGACTAGGGCAAGATCTACTTGTACCGGTAGACGATCCGGCCACGCGTGAGGTCGTACGGAGACAGCTCCACCACGACCCGGTCGTCAGGGAGGATACGGATGTAGTGCATGCGCATCTTGCCGCTGATGTGTGCCAGGACCTGGTGGCCGTTCTGGAGCTCGACCTTGAACATGGCGTTCGGCAGAGACTCGACGACAGTGCCCTCGATCTCGATGGCACCTTGCTTCTTGGCCACGCTTCGCCCTTCGAATCGACTACCTTGATCGACTTCCGTGTCCGCATGGAGACATGCGCATACACGAAGGCCGACGAGTCAGTCTACGTCAGTACCCCGGGAAAGACGAATCCCGTGATTCTCCCCCACGACCAAGATCCTTAAGCCCCGCCGCGCCTTGTCACACCGGGTTCACCCCAGCGGATCCGGCGCCGCCGTCACGCCGAGTTCCGCCAGCTTTGCCTTGCCGCCGTCGGGGGCGGTCAGGACGAGGGGGCCGTCCTCCGTGAGGGCAACGGAGTGTTCCCAGTGCGAGGACCAGGTGCCGTCGGTCGTGATGACGGTCCAGTCGTCGGACAGCGTCTCCGTCCTCGGCGTACCGAGGGAGACCATCGGCTCGATGGCGAGGCAGAAGCCGGGCACCAGCTTCGGGCCCTTGCCGCGGCGACGCTCGACGTAGTTCAGGAGGTGCGGGTCCATGTGCATCTCGGTCCCGATGCCGTGCCCGCCGTAGTCCTCGACGATCCCGTACTTGCCGCCCCCCGGCTTGGGCTGCCGGCGGATGTACGACTCGATGGCACGGGAGATGTCGACCAGGCGGTTGCCCTGCTTCATGGCCGCAAGCCCGGCCCACATCGACTCCTCCGTCACCCGCGACAGCTCGATCAGCTCCGCGGAGTGCCCGGACCCGACGAAGGCGGTGTACGCGGCATCACCGTGCCACCCGTCGACGATCGCGCCGCAGTCGATCGAGATGATGTCGCCGTCCTCCAGGACGACCTCGCCGCTCGGGATGCCGTGCACCACGACCTCGTTCTTCGAGGTGCAGATGGTCGCGGGGAACCCCCCGTACCCGAGGAAGTTCGACTTCGCCCCGTGCTCGGCGAGCACCTTGCGGGCGACCTCGTCCAGATCCCTGGTGGTCGCGCCCGGCACGGCCGCCTCACGGGTCGCCGCGTGGATCGCCGCGACGACAAGCCCCGCCTCGCGCATCTTGCGAATCTGGTCGGGGGTCTTGATCTGCACCATGGGGGCCTGCGCTCTCCGTCATCCGGTACGAGGGTTACGTACATCCAGTCCCCACCAACACTAAGGCCGCGATCCCCCCGACGGGGAACCGCGGCCTCAGGCACGTGGTACGTACTTCAAGCGCTCAGCGCTTCAGGGCCTCCATGGCCCGCGCCGTGACGTCATCGACCTTGCCGAGCGCGGAGATCGTCGCGACGAGCCCCTGCTCCCGGTAGTAGTCGATGATCGGCTCGGTCTGCGTGTGGTAGACCTCGAGCCGGTTGCGCACCGTCTCTTCCTTGTCGTCGTCGCGCTGGTACAGCTCGCCGCCGCAGGTGTCGCAGACCCCCTCGGTCTCCGGCTGCTTGTACTCGACATGGAAGACGTGTGCTGAGTCGTTACGGCAGATGCGGCGGCCCGCGATGCGCTTGACCACCTCGTCCTCGGGGACCTCCAGATCCAGGACCGCGTCCAGCGTGACGTCGTCGGCCTTGAGGGCGACGTCGAGCGCCTCGGCCTGCGAGACGTTGCGCGGGAAACCATCGAGCAGGAAGCCGTTCACGGCATCCGGCTGCTCCATGCGGTCCTTCGCCATCCCGATGGTGACCTCGTCCGGAACCAGCTGACCGGCGTCCATGTAGGACTTGGCCTGCTTGCCCAGCTCCGTGCCCTGGCTGATGTTGGCACGGAAGAGGTCGCCCGTGGAGATGTGCGGAATCGACAGGTTCTTGGCCAGGAACGCGGCCTGCGTTCCCTTGCCAGCACCGGGCGGCCCGACGAGGACGATACGCATCAGCGGAGGAACCCTTCGTAATTGCGCTGCTGGAGCTGGCTCTCGATCTGCTTCACCGTCTCCAGGCCGACACCCACGATGATCAGGATGCTCGTGCCACCGAACGGGAAGTTCTGGTTTGCCCCGAAACCAACCAACGCCATCGTCGGCACGAGAGCGATCAGGCCCAAATACAGCGAACCCGGCCAGGTGATCCGGTTGAGCACGTACGAAAGGTACTCAGCGGTCGGTCGGCCAGCCCGGATGCCCGGGATGAAGCCACCATACTTCTTCATGTTGTCGGCGACTTCCTCGGGGTTGAACGAGATCGCCACGTAGAAGAAGGCGAAGAACACGATCAGGAGGAAGTACGTGACGATGTAAATCGGGTGATTTCCCTTGGTCAGGTGGTCGTCGATCCAGACCTTCCATTGCGAATCACCCCCGGCGAACTGAGCGACCAGTGCCGGAATGTAGAGCAGCGACGACGCGAAGATGACCGGGATCACACCGGCCTGGTTCACCTTGAGCGGGATGTACGTGGACGTACCACCGTAGGAACGGCGCCCGATCATGCGCTTCGCGTACTGCACGGGGATACGCCGCTGGGCCTGCTCGACGAAGACCACCAGGGCGACCATGACGAGGCCGACGAGGATGACGGTGCCGAACTCGATCCAGCCGTCGGCCAGCGAGCCCTGCTTCTTGATGGCCCACAGCGCGGACGGGAACGTCGCGGCGATCGAGATGAACATCAGGATCGACATACCGTTGCCGATGCCCTTGTCGGTGATCATTTCGCCGAGCCACATCATCACGCAGGTACCGGCGGTCATCGTGATGACCATCGTGATCGTGATGAAGATCGACTGGTCCGGCACGATCTCGCTGGCGACGGGGCAGCCCTGGAAGAGCGCGCCGGTGCGGGCGGTGGCGACGAGGCCGGTGCCCTGGAGGATGGCGAGCGCCACCGTCAGGTACCGGGTGTACTGCGTGATCTTCGCCGTGCCGGCCTGGCCCTCCTTCTTGAGGGCTTCGAGGCGCGGGATCACCACGGTGAGCAGCTGCAGAATGATGCTCGCGGTGATGTACGGCATGATGCCGAGCGCGAAGACCGTGATCTGCAACAGCGCGCCACCGCTGAACATGTTGACCAGGCCGAAGAGGCCCGAGCTGGAATTGGCCTGGTTCATACACGTCTGGACGTTCTGGTAATCCACCCCTGGGATCGGCACATGAGCGCCGAGCCGGTAGATCACGACGATGCCCAGCGTGAAGAGCAGCTTCTTGCGCAGGTCGGGCGTCTTGAACGCCCGGGCGAACGCGGTGAGCACGGTGCCTCCTGCGACCCCCGCGCGCATGCGTAGAGGTGACGGTCTTGAGGATTCGACAAATACGTAAACGGTCTAACGGCCAAGGACCGGGTTTGGTGCCGGGGGCACACGAGGCCCGGAACTTAACAACGGACGCCACCTTACCGGCGTAACTGCTCCCCTAGGAACGACCAACCGGGGATGCCCCAAAGATGGGGCATCCCCGGTAGGGACGTTCACGTCATCAAGACGCCTGATTGCCTCAGACGAGCTCGGTGACCGTACCGCCGGCGGCGGTGATCTTCTCCTTGGCGGAGCCGGAGACGGAGTCGACCGTCACCTGCAGCGCCACGGTGATCTCGCCCTGGCCCAGGACCTTGACGAGGCTGTTCTTACGGACAGCACCCTTTTCCACCAGACCCTCGACGGTGACTTCGCCACCCTCGGGGTACAGCGAGGCGAGCTTGTCCAGGTTCACGACCTGGAACTCGACCTTGAAGGGGTTCTTGAAGCCCTTGAGCTTCGGAAGACGCATGTGGAGGGGCATCTGGCCACCCTCGAAGCGCTCCGGAACCTGGTAACGGGCCTTGGTGCCCTTGGTACCACGACCGGCCGTCTTACCCTTCGACGCCTCACCACGACCAACACGGGTCTTGGCGGTCTTGGCGCCCGGGGCCGGACGGAGGTTGTGGATCTTGAGCGGGTTCTGCTCACCCATGATCAGACCTCCTCAACCGTCACGAGGTGGCGCACGGTCTGAACCATGCCGCGGAACTCGGGGCGGTCCTCCTTGACGACCTGCGTGTTGATCCCCTTGAGACCAAGGGAACGCAGGGTGTCACGGTGGTTCTGCTTGCTGCCGATGTACGACTTCGTCTGCGTGATCTTGAGCTGTGCCATTACGCCGCACCAGCCCCGGCACGCGCACGCAGCAGGGCCGCGGGAGCGACGTCCTCGAGGGGCAGACCACGGCGGGCCGCGATCTCCTCGGGACGCTGCAGACCCCGGAGGGCCTCCACGGTCGCGTGCACGATGTTGATCGCGTTCGACGAACCGAGCGACTTCGACAGGATGTCGTGCACGCCCGCGCACTCGAGCACGGCACGCACCGGGCCACCGGCGATAACACCGGTACCGGGGGAAGCCGGCTTGAGCAGGACGACGCCCGCAGCCTTCTCGCCCGTGATCGGGTGCGGGATGGTGCCCTGGATACGGGGGACCTTGAAGAAGTGCTTCTTGGCCTCCTCAACACCCTTGGCGATGGCGGCCGGCACCTCCTTGGCCTTGCCGTAACCGACACCCACGGTGCCGTCACCGTCGCCCACTACGACGAGCGCAGTGAAGCTGAAGCGACGACCACCCTTCACAACCTTGGCGACACGGTTGATCGCGACAACGCGCTCAACGTACGCGGTCTTCTCAGCAGCGCCGCCGTCACGGCCCTTCCGGTCCCGCCGCTCGCCGCCACCGGCACCGCCACCGCGGCGCTGGGGTCCAGCCATTGGAATTACCTCTCTCTGTATCCGCTAGCTACGCAGCATCAATGAATCGCTGCGCGAACGGGCAAGACTCAGAACTTGAGTCCGGCTTCGCGGGCGGCGTCCGCCAGGGCGGCAATGCGCCCGGCGTACTGGTTACCACCACGGTCGAACACGACAGCCTCGACACCGGCGGCCTTGGCGCGCTCGGCGACCAGGGCGCCGACCGACTTGGCCTGCGCGGACTTGTCGCCCTCGCCGCCGCGGATCGACGTGTCCAGGGTCGACGCCGACGCGAGGGTGTGACCCTTAACGTCGTCGATGACCTGGGCCACGATGTTCCGGTTCGAGCGCGTCACGACCAGGCGCGGACGCTCCGCCGTACCCGACATGTTCTTGCGGATACGGATGTGGCGGCGCTTGATGGCCGCACGCTTGTAAGCGTCGCCCTTAGCGATCTTCTGACCGTATGCCATGGCTTACTTACCCGCCTTTCCGACCTTGCGGCGGATGACTTCGCCTTCGTACTTGACGCCCTTGGCCTTGTACGGGTCGGGCTTGCGCAGCTTGCGGATGTTGGCCGCAACCTCGCCGACCTTCTGCTTGTCGATGCCCTCGACCGAGAACTTGGTCGCCGATTCGACCTTGAAGGAGATGCCCTCGGGCGCCTCGATCAGGATCGGGTGGCTGTAGCCGAGCGAGAACTCCAGGTTGGAGCCCTTCGCCAGGACGCGGTAACCGACACCGCTGATTTCGAGCTTCTTCACGTAACCCGTGGTCACGCCGGTGATCATGTTCGCCACCAGCGTGCGGGACAGGCCGTGCAGGGCCTTGTTCTGACGCTCGTCGTTCGGGCGGGTGACGGCCAGAACGCCGTCCTCACCCTTGGCGATCTCGATCGGCGCCGCAACGGTGTGGCTCAGGGAACCCTTGGGGCCCTTCACCGCGACCGTCTGGCCGTCGATGGTGACGTCCACGCCGGCGGGAACCGTGATGGGGAGCTTGCCAATACGCGACATAGCTGTTTCCTCCGATTCCTTCCGCTACCAGACGTAGGCGAGGACTTCCCCACCCACGCCCTTCTTGCCTGCCTGCTGGCCGGTCAGGAGACCGTGGGACGTGGAGATGATCGCCACGCCCAGGCCACCGAGAACCTTCGGCAGGTTGGTGGACTTCGCGTAAACACGCAGACCCGGCTTGGAGATGCGCTTGATGCCGGCGATCGAACGCTCACGGTTCGGGCCGAACTTCAGCTCCAGGACGAGGGACTTGCCGACCTCGGCGTCCTCGACCTTCCAGCCGGTGATGAAACCCTCCTGCTGGAGGATCTCGGCGATGTGCGACTTGATCTTGCTGTGCGGCATAGCCACGGAGTCGTGGTACGCCGAGTTCGCGTTCCGCAGACGCGTAAGCATGTCTGCGATCGGATCAGTCATGGTCATGAATTGGCCTTCGGCCTCTCTCGCCGGGGTTTCCTGTATGCGCCATCCCTCTCCCCACACAGGGGCGGGACGGGTGCGGCGCGGGGACCTACGGCGTAGTAAGTCGGTAGGGCAGCAGAGCCCAACCCCACAAGCCTAAGCCATGCGGGGAGCGGGCTCTGCCGACCCTTTACTTACCGAGAGATCCGGGCAGTCCGAATTAAGGGACTACCAGGAGCTCTTGGTCACGCCCGGCAGCTCGCCACGGTGAGCCATCTCACGAAGGCACACGCGGCAGAGGCCGAACTTGCGGTACACGGAGTGCGGGCGGCCGCAGCGCTGGCAGCGCGTGTAGCCACGAACACCGAACTTCGGCTTACGAGCAGCCTTGGCAATCAGAGCCTTCTTCGCCATCTCGCTTACGCCTCCTTGAAGGGGAAGCCGAGGTGACGGAGAAGGGCACGGCCTTCGGCGTCGTTGGTCGCCGTGGTCACCACGGTGATGTCCATACCCCGGACGCGGTCGATCTTGTCCTGGTCGATCTCGTGGAACATGACCTGCTCCGTGAGACCGAAGGTGTAGTTGCCACGGCCGTCGAACTGCTTGGGGGACAGACCACGGAAGTCGCGGATGCGCGGCAGCGCGAGCGACAGGGTGCGGTCCAGGAACTCCCACATGCGGTCGCCACGGAGCGTGACGTGGGCACCGATCGGCTGGCCCTCACGCAGCTTGAACTGCGCGATGGACTTGCGAGCCTTGGTGATGGCCGGCTTCTGGCCGGTGATCGTCGTCAGGTCACGGACGGCACCGTCCATGAGCTTCGAGTCACGGGCGGCGTCGCCGACACCCATGTTCACGACGACCTTCACGAGACCGGGAATCTGCATGACGTTCTCGTACGAGAACTCGTCCTGCAGCTTCGCCGTGATCTCCTCGCGGTACTTCGTCTTCAGACGCGGAGTGGTGGTGGTCGTCATCAGATGTCCTCACCCGTCCGCTTGGCAACGCGGATCTTGTTGCCGTCATCGTCGAAGCGGAAACCGACACGCGTGACAACCTTGTTGCCGTCCTTCTCCACGACCAGCTGGACGTTGGAGACGTGGACGGGGGCCTCGGTGGTCACGATGCCACCGGCCTGCGAACCGCTGGCGGTCGGGCCGGCCTTCGTGTGCTTCTTGACCCGGTTGACACCCTCGACCAGGACGCGGTCCTCGCGGGGGAAGGCCGCGATGACCTTGCCCTGCTTGCCACGGTCCTTACCGGTGATGACCTGAACCAGGTCGCCCTTCTTGATCTTCATGCTTACAGCACCTCCGGCGCGAGCGAGATGATCTTCATGAACTTCTTCTCGCGCAGCTCACGGCCCACCGGGCCGAAGATACGGGTGCCGCGAGGGTCGCCGTCGTTCTTCAGAATGACGGCGGCGTTCTCGTCGAAGCGGATGTACGAGCCGTCCGGACGGCGGCGCTCCTTCACGGTGCGAACGATGACCGCCTTGATGACGTCACCCTTCTTCACGTTGCCACCGGGGATCGCGTCCTTGACGGTGGCGACGATGACGTCACCGATGCCCGCGTAGCGGCGACCTGAGCCACCGAGAACACGGATGGTGAGAATTTCCTTCGCACCCGTGTTGTCGGCGACGCGCAGTCGCGACTCCTGCTGGATCACGTCTATCTCCTGTTTGTCTGCCGGTTCCCGGCAGGGGCTTCTCTCTTACGAGATGGCCCCTGCCGAGCCTGGCGGAACGAACTCTGAGGGATGCCTCAGAGAATTACTTGGCCTTCTCGAGGATCTCGACGATGCGCCAGCGCTTGCTCGCCGACAGCGGACGCGTCTCCATCAGGAGGACGCGGTCGCCGACGCCGGCAGCGTTCTGCTCGTCGTGCGCCTTGAGCTTGTTCGTACGGCGGATGACCTTGCCGTACAGCGCGTGCTTGACGCGGTCCTCGACAGCGACGACGACGGTCTTGTCCATCTTGTCGCTGACGACAAGACCCTCACGGGTCTTGCGGAAGCCGCGGGCGGCAGTCTCTTCAGTCACAGTCTTCTCGCTCATCAGGCGCTCTCCACCGTCTCGATGCCCAGCTCGCGCTCGCGCATGAGGGTGTAGATCCGCGCGATGTCCTTGCGGACGGCCTTGAGCCGGCCGTGGTTCTCGAGCTGACCCGTCGCCGCCTGGAAGCGGAGGTTGAACAGCTCTTCCTTGGCCTCGCGGAGCTTGTTGAGGAGCTCCTCGTTGCCCAGCTCGCGCAGCTCAGACGCCTTGGTTCCGGCCGACATCACGCTTCACCTGCCTCGCGCTTAACGATCTTGCACTTCATCGGCAGCTTGTGCGCTGCACGAGTCAGGGCCTCACGCGCGGTCTTCTCGTTGGGGTACGACAGCTCGAACATCACGCGTCCGGGCTTGACGTTGGCGACCCACCACTCCGGCGAACCCTTACCGGAACCCATGCGGGTCTCGGCAGGCTTCTTGGTGAGGGGGCGGTCCGGGTAAATGTTGATCCAGACCTTGCCGCCACGCTTGATGTGACGCGTCATGGCGATACGAGCGGCCTCGATCTGACGGTTCGTCACGTACGCCGGCGTGAGCGCCTGGATGCCGTACTCGCCGAACGCAACCTGCGTGCCACCCTTGGACATACCGCTGCGCTTCGGGTGGTGCTGCTTGCGGTGCTTGACCCTACGGGGGATCAGCATTTCGGTCAGGCCTCCGTTCCGGTGCTCTCAGCAGCCGGAGCGGCAGCGGCGGGAGCGTCGGCCTTGGGGGCCTCGGCTGCCGGCGCGGACTGCTGCTGCGGCTTGCGCCCGCGACCGCCACGCTCGCCGCCACGGCCACCACCACGGGCCGGGCGGTCGTTACCGCCACGGGCCGGACGGTTACCGGCGCGGGCCGCGGCGTTCTCGGCGCGAACCTCGGCGATGTTCTTGACGTCGCCCTTGTAGATCCAGACCTTCACGCCGATGCGGCCGAAGGTCGTCTTGGCCTCGAAGAAGCCGTAGTCCACGTTGGCGCGGAGCGTGTGCAGGGGCACGCGGCCCTCGCGGTAGAACTCCGAACGGGACATCTCGGCACCGCCGAGACGACCGCCACACTGGATCTTGATGCCCTTGGCGCCGGCCTTCATCGTGCCCTGCATGCTCTTACGCATGGCGCGACGGAAGGAGACACGGGAGGACAGCTGCTCGGCAACGGCCTGAGCAACCAGCTGAGCGTCCGTCTCGGGGCTCTTGACCTCGAGGATGTTCAGCTGGACCTGCTTGCCCGTGAGCTTCTCGAGGTCACCGCGGATGCGGTCGGCCTCGGCGCCACGGCGGCCGATGACGATGCCGGGACGCGCGGTGTGGATGTCCACCCGCACGCGGTCACGGGTGCGCTCGATCTCAACCTTCGAGATGCCGGCGCGCTCCATGCCGGACGTCATCATCCGACGGATGGCGACGTCTTCCTTGACGTAGTCCTTGTACAGCTTGTCGGCGTACCAACGCGACTTGAAGTCGGTCGTGACACCGAGCCGGAACCCGTGCGGGTTTACCTTCTGGCCCATTACCGGGTTCCTTCCTTGCTGCTGACGACCACGGTGATGTGGCTGGTCCGCTTACGGATCCGGTAGGCACGGCCCTGAGCACGCGGACGGAACCGCTTCAGGGTCGGGCCCTCGTCCACGTACGCCTCGCTGATGACCAGCGAAGAGGCGTCAGGGTGGTCGTAGTTGTGCGCGGCGTTGGCGATGGCGCTGTCGAGCACCTTGCCCACCGGCTGGCTCGCGGCCTGCGGGGCGAATCGCAGGACCGCCTGAGCCTCCGTGGCGTCCATGCCACGGATGAGGTCCACCACGCGGCGGGCCTTCATGGGCGTGACGCGGATGTACCGCGCCTGGGCCCTGGCTTCCATGGTTGTCCCTTCGGTGTTAGTCATAGTCGATTCCACCCCGCCTTAGCGGCGCTTCGACTTCCGGTCGTCCTTGACGTGACCCCGGAAGGTGCGCGTCGGCGAGAACTCGCCGAGCTTGTGGCCGACCATCGACTCGGTGACGAACACCGGGATGTGGGTCTTGCCGTTGTGCACCGCGATCGTGTGACCCAGCATGCTGGGAATGATCATCGAGCGGCGGGACCAGGTCTTGATGACGTTCTTGGAACCGGCTTCGTTCTGTACGTCCACCTTCTTTACGAGGTGGCCGTCGACGAAGGGTCCCTTCTTGAGACTGCGCGGCATCTAAACCCGCTCCTAGCGCTTCTTGTTCGACTTGCGGCGGCGGACGATGTACTTGTTGCTCGCCTTGCTGCGATCACGAGTACGACCCTCCTTCTGACCCCACGGCGAGACCGGGTGACGACCACCGGAGGTCTTGCCTTCACCACCACCGTGCGGGTGGTCGACCGGGTTCATCACGACACCACGCACGGTCGGGCGGACGCCCTTCCAGCGCATGCGGCCGGCCTTGCCCCAGTTGATGTTGCTCTGCTCGGCGTTGCCGACCTCGCCGACGGTGGCGCGGCAGCGCACGTCGACCAGGCGAATCTCGCCGGAGGGCATACGAAGGTGGGCCATCGAGCCCTCCTTCGCAAGGAGCTGCACGGAGGCACCCGCGGAACGGGCGAACTTGGCGCCACCACCGGGACGGAGCTCGATCGCGTGGATCGTGGTACCGACCGGGATGTTGCGGAGCGCCAGGTTGTTACCGGGCTTGATGTCGGCCGTGGGGCCGTTCTCCACCCGGGCACCCTGCGCGAGACCGCGCGGGGCCAGGATGTAACGCTTCTCGCCGTCCGCGTAGTGCAGAAGCGCGATGCGCGCAGTGCGGTTCGGGTCGTACTCGATGTGAGCGACCTTCGCCGGCACGCCGTCCTTGTCGTGACGACGGAAGTCGATCACGCGGAAGGCGCGCTTGTGTCCACCACCCTGGTGGCGAACGGTGATCCGACCGGCGTTGTTACGGCCGCCCTTGCTGTGCAGCGGGCGGACCAGCGACTTCTCCGGCGTGGACCGCGTTACCTCGACGAAGTCGGCGACGGAGGAGCCACGGCGGCCCGGCGTCGTCGGCTTGTACTTGCGGATTCCCATTTCTCAGTCCTCGTCCGATATTCGGACCAGGGTCTCCGTTAGGAGGCCTGGCCGAAGATGTCGATACGGTCGCCCTCAGCGAGGGTCACGATGGCGCGCTTGGTGTCGGCACGCTTGCCGAACCCGCTGCGCGTACGCTTCCGCTTGCCCTGACGGTTGATCGTGTTGACGCCGGTGACCTTGACCGAGAAGACCGCCTCGACGGCCTGCTTGATCTGGGTCTTGTTGGCGCCGGGGGCCACGACGAACGTGTACTTGCCCTCGTCGAGAAGCGCGTACGACTTCTCGGAGACAACCGGCTTGACGAGGACGTCGCGCGGGTCCGAGAAGGACTTGCTCAGCGGGGTGGGCTCAACGGCGACCTTGCCCTCGGTCGCGATGCGCTTCGCCTTGGCGACGCGCGCGGCCTTGGCGGCCTTCGCAGCCTTGGAGGCAATGCTCGGGTGACGCGTAGCCATCAGGCCTCGCTCCCTTCGGTGTCAGCGGCCTTGGGGCCAGACACGAAGGACTCGAAAGCGGCCTTGGTGAAGACCACGTCGTCCGAGACGAGAACGTCGTACGTGTTCAGCTGGCCCGGCTCCAGGATGTGGACCTGGGGCAGGTTGCGGGCGGAGAGCCACGCGGCCTCGTCGGCGCGGTCGACGACCAGGAGCACGTGCTTGCGCTCCGAGATCTTGCCGAACAGCGTCTTGGCGGCCTTCGTGGAGGCCTCGCCCTCGACCACGCCGGAGACGACGTGGATGCGAGCGTTGCGGGCCCGGTCGGTGAGGGCGTGGCGCAGGGCCGCGGCCTTCATCTTCTTCGGGGTCCGCTGCGAGTAGTCACGCGGCTGCGGGCCGTGGACGATGCCACCGCCGGCGAACTGCGGCGCACGGGTCGAACCCTGGCGGGCGCGGCCGGTGCCCTTCTGGCGGTACGGCTTCTTGCCACCACCGCGGACTTCACCGCGGCGCTTGGTCTTGTGCGTGCCCTGACGGGCAGCGGCCAGCTGTGCGACGACGACCTGGTGGATCAGCGGAATGCTGATCTTCTCAACGTCGAAGATCTCCGAAGGGAGCTCGACGGTCCCGGCCTTGTCGCCCGCCGGCGAAAGGATGTCAACAGTGCTCATCGTTACCTCAGGCCCCCTTGGTCGCGGTACGGACCAGGACGAGGCCGCCGTTCGGACCAGGAACCGCGCCCTTGATGAGCAGCAGACCCTTCTCCGCGTCAACGGCGTGGACGGTCAGGTTCTGGGTGGTGACCCGCTCGTTGCCCATGCGGCCCGCCATGCGGGTGCCCTTGAACACACGGCCGGGGGTGGCGCAGCCGCCGATGGAACCCGGCTTGCGGTGCACGCGGTGGGCACCGTGCGATGCCTTGCCACCACGGAAGTTGTGGCGCTTCATGCCGCCGGCGAAGCCCTTGCCCTTGCTCTGGCCGGTCACGTCGACCTTGACGCCACCATCGAACACCTCAGCGGTGATCTCCTGGCCGAGGGTGTACTCGCTGGAATCAGCGGTACGGATCTCGACGAGGTGGCGACGGGGGGTGACATCGGCCTTGGCGAAGTGGCCCTTGAGGGGCTTGTTCACCTTGCGCGGGTCAATCTCGCCGAAGGCGAGCTGGACGGAGTCGTAACCGTCGACGTCGTTGGTGCGAACCTGGGTGATCACGTTCGGACCGGCCTTGACGACGGTGACCGGAACAACACGGTTGTTCTCGTCCCACACCTGCGTCATGCCGAGCTTCTCGCCCAGGATGCCCTTGATCTGCTTAGTCATCTTCAGATCACCGGCCCTCAGAGCTTGATCTCGATGTCGACGCCGGCCGGAAGGTCGAGTCGCATCAGGGAGTCAACGGTCTTCGGAGTCGGGTCGAGGATGTCGATGAGGCGCTTGTGCGTGCGCATCTCGAAGTGCTCGCGAGAATCCTTGTACTTGTGCGGCGACTTGATGACGCAGTACACGTTCTTCTCGGTAGGCAGCGGCACCGGGCCCGCGACCGACGCACCAGTGCGTGTCACCGTCTCGACGATCTTCTTCGCCGAGGAGTCGATGACCTCGTGGTCGTAGGCCTTGAGCCGGATGCGGATCTTCTGTCCCGCCATGGCTACTTAGTAGTCCTGTCTCTCGTAACGCCCTGGAACCCGGGGGTCCTGTTTCACACTGCCTCCGCCCCACGCGGTCGGGCGTGTCGCAGTCCCGCTCACAGAAATCTCCGAAGGATTTCCCTGCTAAGGGGTCTGCGGCCGAGACCGCACGTACACGGGGGAAGAAACCCACCGAGCGCCTGGTCGAGGAACCGCACTGACGCTTCCCGAAAGATTCCCGTACGTCCGGCCGATTGCTACCCCGAGGGGTAGATACAGCCGACGAGTACGCTGGGACTCGCTTCCGGTCCTCCCGACGGGAGGCGCGCAGCATCGGCACTCAACCGAGCAACCCCGACAGTCTGCCACACAGGGCATGTCCAGGGCCAATCGAGCCCAAGAGAGTACCCCCTCGGTGACGAAGGTCAAACCAGGGGTGCCCGTGTCCCGCACCCAAGGTCTCCTCGCCCGGAGACCGAGATCACCGGAACCCTTGCGTCCCGTTGCCCCTCTGTTGAGGTGAACCACCTGAACAGAGGCGAGCGCACCACCCCCGAACGCTGCCTCGGCAGCGAACGGAGTGAGCGCCACCGTGCAGGAAAGACCTGCAACTCCCCATCCCCACATACCCGTTGGGCGCGGCCCCGGCCGCCGGAGCACCCTCGCCGGCGCCGCCGCGCTCGCCGCCGCGGGCGCCCTCGCCGCCTGCTCCCGCGCCGCCCCCGCGCCGCCGCCCGGCAGCACCGTCCCCTCCCCCGCCACCGGCCGCGCCGCCGCACAGTCCGAGCGCGCCCTGCTGCTCCAGGTCCTCGCCCACCCCGACGACGACCTGTACTTCATGAACCCGGAC
Organism: Streptomyces sp. NPDC002790; assembly: GCF_040295505.1. Lineage (NCBI taxonomy): Bacteria > Bacillati > Actinomycetota > Actinomycetes > Kitasatosporales > Streptomycetaceae > Streptomyces > Streptomyces sp. NPDC002790. The sequence goes on from NZ_JBEOVM010000040.1 coordinate 16,070, forward strand.
ACCCGGCACGCCCTCGACGCGGGCACCCCGGTCGTCTGCGTGTACGTCACTGCGGGCGAGGCCGACGGCCGCAACAAGACGCCGGCCGACCGCGACCCGGCCCCCGACAAGGCGGCATACTCCTCGGCCCGCCACCAGGGCCTGCGCCAGGCGTACGCGACCCAGCTCGGCCTGCCCGTCTTCACCCGCTGGACCACGACCTCCGTCCAGCTTCCCGGCGGCTTCCAGGTCGAGGTCGACTCGCTCCAACACCGGGGCCACAGCGTCGAGTTGGTGCACCTCAACCTCGCGATGCACACCCCGGAGGGCCATATGGGCGTCCCCGCGCTCTGGCGCGAACCGGGCCTGATCCTGCGCACCCTGGTCCCCGCCGGCTCCCCGCTGCACGCCGTCCAGACGTACGACCGCGAGTCCCTGACCGACGTGCTCGTGGCGCTCTTCGAGCGGTACCGCCCCACCCTCGTGCACACCCTGGACCCGGACCCCGACATCCAGCACAGCGACCGGCTCACGCGGATACGCGACAGTGAGCAGCCCGGCTACTCCGACCACGCCGACCACACGGCCGTCGCCTGCTTCAGCTGGGCCGCGCTGATCCGCTGGGCGCAGCGCGCCAAGGGCGGGCCGCCCGCCTTCGCCGCGACCGCGTTCCGCGGCTACTACAACAACCACTGGCCGAAGAACCTGCCGCCGCGGGTCCTGAAGGAGAAGGCCGCCCAGCTCGTCCCGTACGGCGCCGCCCCCGACTGGAACTGCGGCAACCCTTCCGGCTGCGGCGACTACAACGTCGGCGGTGACCGCCCCCTCACCAACCGCAAGGGCTGGGTCCGCGCCACCCACTACCGCTACCCGGGGCCCCGGCTCGCCCTCGCCCCGAACACCGACGGGCGGCTCACCGCGTACGGCGTGCTGGGGCTGCGCGCCGTCCGGTACACCGAGAAGGACGGCGAATTCGGGGATCCGGCCGACCTCGGCGGCGGCCCGCTCGCCCCGGCCCTCACGGCGGTCGCGCTCCCCGGCGGCGGCCACCTCGTCCTCGGCCTGCGCCTCGCGTCCGTCCGGGACGGCTCCGACGTACGCGAGATCGTGGCTCTGGAACGGCGGGCGTGGAAGGGCCTCGGCAACCCGGAGAGCGATCCCGACCGCGGCCGCCGCATCGGCGTCCCGGTGGCCGTCGCCGCTCCGGACGGCCGCGTCCACCTCTTCGTACGCGATGCGGGGCAGGGCATCAGCACCCGCGTGCGCGACAGGTCCGGGGCCTGGTCCCCCTGGCGCGAGCTCGGCGGCGGCCCGGTCCAGGACGGGCTCACGGCGGTCGTCGGCGAGGACGGCGAGGACGGCGAGGTGCACGTCTACGCCGCTGGCCGTGACACCGTCCACCACTGGACGACCCGGGGCCCCGCGCCGCTGTCCGGCCTGCCCACCTCCGCCCCCGCCGACGCCGTCGCCGCGTCCGGCGACCGGCTCTACTACCGTCCGCCCGCGTCCGCCGAGCTGCTGGCCACGGGCGGCCCGCGCGTCGACTTCCCCGGCTACGGGCCGGTGGCGGCGGCGGGCGCGTACCTCCTCGGCCGTGACACCGAAGGCAACGTCCGGCTGCACCACGCGGGCCGCATCATCCGCCCGAGCGCGGCGCCGGCCACCCTGGACGGCCCGGCCCTGGCCCTGACCTCCCTCGGGCCGGCCGCCGCGGGCCTCTCCCCCGATGCCCGGCCCTGGCTGTGGCGGCCGACGCAGGCGCGCGCCTGACCGACGGAGAACGGGGCCGGACAGCAGAAAGGGCCCGTACGACCGAAGTCGTACGGGCCCTCTCAGGTGCTCTATCAGCTACCAGGCATCAAGCCCAACAGGTAAGTGAGACTTACTTGTTGATCTTGGTGACCTGGCCGGCGCCCACGGTCCGGCCACCCTCACGGATGGCGAACTTCAGGCCCTCTTCCATGGCCACGGGCTGGATCAGCGAGACGGACATCTCGGTGTTGTCGCCCGGCATGACCATCTCGGTGCCCTCGGGGAGGGTCACAACGCCCGTCACGTCCGTCGTACGGAAGTAGAACTGCGGACGGTAGTTGTTGAAGAACGGCGTGTGGCGGCCACCCTCGTCCTTGGACAGGATGTAGGCCTGGGCCTCGAACTCGGTGTGCGGCGTGACCGAACCGGGCTTGATGATGACCTGGCCGCGCTCGACGTCCTCGCGCTTGATGCCACGGAGGAGCAGACCGACGTTCTCACCGGCCTGGCCCTCGTCGAGCAGCTTGCGGAACATCTCGATGCCGGTGACCGTGGTGGTGGTCTTGTCCTGCTTGATGCCGATGATGTCGACGGTCTCGTTGACCTTGAGGATGCCACGCTCGATACGACCGGTGACGACGGTGCCACGACCGGTGATCGTGAAGACGTCCTCGATCGGCATCAGGAACGGCTTGTCGACGTCACGCTCGGGGGCGGGGATGGACTCGTCGACGGCCTTCATCAGGTTGAGGACGGACTCACCCCACTCCTTGTCGCCCTCGAGCGCCTTGAGCGCCGAGACCTTGACGACCGGCAGGTCGTCGCCCGGGAACTCGTACTCGGAGAGGAGCTCACGGACCTCGAGCTCGACGAGCTCCAGGATCTCCTCGTCGTCCACCATGTCGGCCTTGTTCAGGGCGACGACGATGTACGGAACGCCGACCTGGCGGGCCAGGAGCACGTGCTCCTTGGTCTGCGGCATCGGGCCGTCGGTGGCGGCGACCACGAGGATGGCGCCGTCCATCTGCGCGGCACCCGTGATCATGTTCTTGATGTAGTCCGCGTGACCCGGGCAGTCGACGTGGGCGTAGTGACGCGCCTCGGTCTGGTACTCGACGTGCGCGATCGAGATCGTGATACCGCGCTGGCGCTCCTCGGGAGCCTTGTCGATCTGGTCGAAGGCCGAGGCCTCGTTCAGTTCCGGGTACGCGTCGTGCAGCACCTTGGTAATGGCGGCCGTGAGGGTCGTCTTACCGTGGTCAATGTGACCGATGGTGCCGATGTTGACGTGCGGCTTAGTCCGCTCGAACTTTGCCTTCGCCACTGAATCCTCCTGCGGAGTGGTTCTGTACGCCTTGCTTCATCGGCGCCAGGTGATCTTTGCTGGAAAGCCAGGGCCCCGGGGCATTTCGTGGCTGTTGCCGGGAAATGCCCCAAGAGCTCCGGAGTCAAGCCTAAAGCGTGAACTCGAGTGAGTTACTCGCCCTTGGCCTTCGCGATGATCTCCTCGGCGACGTTCCGCGGAACCTCGGCGTAGGAGTCGAACTGCATCGAGTAGCTCGCGCGACCCGACGTCTTGCTGCGGAGGTCGCCGACGTAGCCGAACATCTCCGACAGCGGTACCAGGCCCTTGACGACGCGGGCGCCCATCCGCTCCTCCATGGCCTGGATCTGGCCACGGCGGGAGTTGACGTCACCGATGACATCGCCCATGTAGTCCTCGGGCGTGATGACCTCGACGGCCATCATCGGCTCGAGAAGGCAAGGACCGGCCCTGCGCGCGGCCTCCTTGAACGCCTGCGAACCGGCGATCTTGAAGGCGAGCTCGGAGGAGTCGACCTCGTGGAAGGCGCCGTCGAGCAGCGTGATGCGGACACCGGTCATCTCGTAACCGGCGAGGATGCCGAACTGCATGGCCTCCTGGCAGCCGGCGTCGACCGAAGGGATGTACTCCTTCGGGATACGACCACCGGTGACCTTGTTCACGAACTCGTAGCTCGCGTCGCCACCCTCGATCGGCTCGATCGAGATCTGCACCTTGGCGAACTGGCCGGTACCACCAGTCTGCTTCTTGTGCGTGAAGTCGACCTTGTCGACCGACTTGCGAATGGTCTCGCGGTAGGCGACCTGCGGCTTGCCGACGTTGGCCTCGACCCGGAACTCGCGACGCATACGGTCGACGAGGACGTCCAGGTGGAGCTCGCCCATACCACCGATGATGGTCTGGCCGGTCTCCTCGTCCGAGTGCACCTGGAAGGAGGGGTCCTCCTCCGCGAGACGCTGGATGGCAACACCCAGCTTCTCCTGGTCACCCTTGGACTTGGGCTCGATGGCGACCTGAATGACCGGCGCCGGGAAGTCCATGGACTCCAGGATGACCGGGTTCTTGTCGTCGGACAGCGTCTCACCGGTGGTGGTCTGCTTCAGGCCCATGACGGCGACGATGTCACCGGCGCCCACCGACGCGATCTCCTCACGCTTGTTCGCGTGCATGCGGTAGATCTTGCCGATGCGCTCCTTCTTGCCCTTGACGGAGTTCAGCACCGCGGTGCCGGCCTCCAGGCGACCCGAGTAAACCCGGATGAAGGTGAGCTTGCCCAGGTGCGGGTCGCTCGCGATCTTGAACGCGAGGGCCGACAGCGGCTCGTCCTCGGACGGCTTGCGCGTGATGACCTTCTCCGGGTCCTTCACGTCGTGACCCTCGATGGAGTCGACGTCAAGGGGAGTCGGCAGGTAACGCACGACCGCGTCGAGCAGGGGCTGAACGCCCTTGTTCTTGAACGCGGTGCCACAGAACACCGGGGTGACCGTGGTTCCGTCGGACTTGCCGGACGCGATGGTGATACGACGGATCGCGGCGTACAGCTGCTCCTCGGACGGCTCCTGGCCCTCCAGGTACAGCTCCATGATCTCTTCGTCGTTCTCCGCGACGGCCTCAAGGAGCTTGCCGCGGTACTCGTCCGCAGCCTCCTTGTGCGTGTCGGGGATCTCGACGATGTCGTAGGCCTCGCCCTTGGCGGCCTCGGCCGACCAGACGAACCCCTTCATCGTGACGAGGTCGACAACACCCTGGAAGTCGGCCTCGGCCCCGATGGGGAGCTGCATGACGATCGGCTGGGCGCCCAGGCGGTCCGAGATCATGTCCACGCAGCGGTGGAACTCGGCGCCGGTACGGTCCAGCTTGTTGACGAAGCAGATGCGCGGCACGCCGTAACGGTCGGCCTGACGCCACACCGTCTCGGACTGCGGCTCGACACCGGCGACACCGTCGAACACCGTCACGGCACCATCGAGCACACGCAGGGAGCGCTCCACCTCAACGGTGAAGTCGACGTGCCCCGGGGTGTCGATGATGTTGATCGTGTAGTCGTTGTCCTCGAGCGGCCAGTGACAGGTGGTGGCAGCGGACGTGATCGTGATGCCACGCTCCTGCTCCTGCTCCATCCAGTCCATCGTGGCAGCGCCGTCGTGGACCTCACCGATCTTGTACGAGACGCCGGTGTAGAAGAGGATCCGCTCGGTGGTGGTCGTCTTGCCCGCGTCGATGTGGGCCATGATGCCGATGTTCCGGACCTTGGCCAGGTCAAGTGAAGTGGTAGCCATAAGGCTTCAGTCTTCTCTCGGTCTCGATGTGGGTTGCGACTACCAGCGGTAGTGCGCGAAGGCCTTGTTGGACTCGGCCATCTTGTGCGTGTCCTCGCGCTTCTTGACGGCAGCACCGAGGCCGTTCGAGGCGTCGAGCAGCTCGTTCGTCAGACGCTCGGTCATCGTCTTCTCGCGACGGGCGCGCGAGTAGCCGACGAGCCAGCGGAGCGCGAGGGTGTTGGCGCGGCCGGGCTTGACCTCGATCGGCACCTGGTAGGTCGCGCCACCGACACGGCGGGACTTGACCTCGAGGGTCGGCTTGATGTTCTCAAGCGCGCGCTTCAGGGTGATGACCGGGTCGTTGCTGGTCTTCTCGCGCAGGCCCTCCATGGCGCCGTACACGATGCGCTCGGCGGTGGAGCGCTTGCCGTTCATCAGCACCTTGTTGATGAGGGAGGTCACCAGAGGAGAACCGTAGACCGGGTCGATGATGACCGGGCGCTTCGGGGCGGGGCCCTTACGAGGCATTTCTACTTCTCCTTCTTGGCGCCGTAGCGGCTGCGGGCCTGCTTGCGGTTCTTGACACCCTGGGTGTCAAGCGAACCGCGGATGATCTTGTAACGAACACCGGGCAGGTCCTTCACACGGCCGCCGCGCACGAGCACGATGGAGTGCTCCTGCAGGTTGTGTCCCTCACCCGGAATGTAGGCCGTGACCTCAATGCCGCTGGTCAGGCGCACACGCGCGACCTTACGGAGGGCCGAGTTCGGCTTCTTCGGGGTGGTCGTGAACACACGCGTGCAGACGCCACGGCGCTGGGGCGAACCCTCAAGCGCGGGCGTCTTGTTCTTCTCGACCTTGTCCTGCCGGCCCTTCCGGACCAGCTGCTGGATCGTAGGCACTACTTCTCCGGTTTCTGTGTGCCGAGTAGTAAAGCTAACCTGGAACTTTCCCGACCCACGCGGTCGGGTGTGTCGAATACTGCAGACCCCCACGAAAGTGGGAAAACGGCAGATTGCGGTGGCCTTGATCGGACTCGCCGTGCGGCTGATGACACGCACGCGAGCCCAGGCACACCCCAGGCACAAGGTCTGAGCGTACCTATCTCATACGCTGTGGTCAAAACAAATACCCCGGAGCCAGGACACGCCGGACGTCCTACGATCCGCAGCTAGGCCGCGGAGACGACGATCGCCACGATGAGCAGGGCCCAGAACGCCACGGCGAGCCACCCAAGCACCAGCCCGCCGACCGCCATCCCGTCGCCGGACTCGCCCCGCTCCCGGATCTCCTTGCGCGCCATGTGGCCCAGGATCACCGCGGGAACCGCCGAGACGCCCGCACTGAAGAACGTGCCCACACCGCAGACCAGCGCCCCGATCGCCTTGCCGTTGGTCGGCGGGGGCAGCATCGGCGGCGGCAGGAACGTCCGGGGCACGCCCACCATCATCTGCTGCTGTTGCTGGGGCGCCGGCCCCTGCGGCAGATCGGCGACGAGCGTGGTCAGCTCCCCCACGGTGCGCGCCTGATAGGCCCGCTCGATCCGCCGCTCGTACTCGCTCTGCTGCAGCCGCCCCTCCGCGAACCCCGCGCGCAGCACATCGACGGCGCGCTCCCGGTCCGCGTGCGCGGCCAGCATCGACGGCTGATGACCCTGCTGGCCCGGCCACGGGACCGGCTGCCAGGACGGATTCGACACGAGACCACTCCCCCGGGACCCGAACATGTTGTGATGCCCATCATGCGCCAATACGCCGCAGGGCGGCCACCCCGGTTCTTCCCGGGGTGACCGCCCTGCGGTTTCGAGCAGCTGCTCGCCTACTGGTTGTACGGACCGTAGTCGTAGTCCTCCAGCGGAACGGCCTGGCCGGAGCCGGTGCCGAACGGCGAGTAGTCGATGTCGTCGTAGCCGACGGCCGAGTACATCGCGGCCTTGGCCTCCTCGGTGGGCTCCACCCGGATGTTGCGGTAGCGGGACAGACCCGTACCGGCCGGGATGAGCTTACCGATGATGACGTTCTCCTTGAGACCGATGAGGCTGTCGGACTTGGCGTTGATCGCCGCATCCGTCAGGACTCGGGTCGTCTCCTGGAAGGAGGCGGCCGACAGCCAGGATTCCGTCGCCAGCGAGGCCTTGGTGATACCCATCAGCTGCGGACGGCCGGAGGCGGGGTGACCGCCCTCGGTGACCACACGACGGTTCTCGCCCTCGAACTTCGAGCGCTCGACCAGCTCGCCGGGCAGCAGCTCGGCGTCGCCGGACTCGATGATCGTCACGCGGCGCAGCATCTGCCGGATGATGATCTCGATGTGCTTGTCGTGGATCGACACACCCTGCGAGTTGTAGACCTTCTGGACCTCGCCGACCAGGTGCACCTGGACCGCACGCTGACCGAGGATCCGGAGCACGTCGTGCGGGTTGGTGGCACCCACGGTGAGCTTCTGGCCCACCTCGACGTGATCGCCCTCGCCCACCAGCAGACGGGCGCGCTTGGAGATCGGGAAGGGGATCTCGTCGCTGCCGTCGTCCGGCGTGACCACGAGCTTCTTGGTCTTCTCGGTCTCCTCGATCCGGACCCGGCCTGCGGACTCCGAGATCGGGGCGACACCCTTCGGCGTACGAGCCTCGAAGAGCTCGACGACACGGGGCAGACCCTGGGTGATGTCGTCACCGGCCACACCACCGGTGTGGAAGGTACGCATCGTCAGCTGGGTACCGGGCTCACCGATGGACTGGGCGGCGATGATGCCGACCGCCTCACCGATGTCGACCAGCTTGCCAGTGGCCAGCGAGCGGCCGTAGCAGAAGGCACAGGTGCCGACCGCGGACTCACAGGTGAGCACCGAGCGGGTCTTGACGATCTCGACGCCGTGGGCGACGAGGGCGTCGATGAGCACGTCACCCAGGTCGACGTTGGCCGGCGCGATGACCTTGCCGTCGACGACGATGTCCTCGGCGAGCATGCGGGCATAGACGCTGGTCTCGACGTCCTCGGTCTTGCGCAGCACACCATCGGCGCCACGCTCCGCGATCTGGAGCTTGAGGCCGCGGTCGGTGCCGCAGTCCTCCTCGCGAATGATGACGTCCTGCGAGACGTCCACCAGACGACGGGTCAGGTAACCCGAGTCGGCGGTACGCAGGGCGGTGTCCGCCAGACCCTTACGAGCACCGTGAGTCGAGATGAAGTACTCCAGCACCGACAGGCCCTCACGGAAGGAGGCCTTGATCGGACGCGGGATCGTCTCGTTCTTGGCGTTCGACACCAGACCACGCATACCCGCGATCTGACGCATCTGCATCATGTTTCCTCGGGCACCCGAGTCGACCATCATGAAGATGGGGTTGGTCTTCGGGAAGTTCGCGTTCATCGCCTCGGAGACCTCATTGGTCGCCTTGGTCCAGATCGCGATGAGCTCCTGAGTGCGCTCTTCCTTCGTGATGAGACCGCGCTCGTACTGCTTCTGGACCTTCTCGTCCTGCGCCTCGTAGCCCTTGACGATCTCCTTCTTCGCCTCGGGAACGACGACGTCGGAGATGGCCACGGTGACGCCGGAGCGGGTGCCCCAGAAGAAGCCGGCCGCCTTCAGGTTGTCGAGCGTCGCCGCCACGATGACCTTGGGGTAGCGCTCCGCCAGATCGTTGACGATCTCGCCGAGCTGCTTCTTGCCCACCGAGTAGTCGACGAACGGGTAGTCCTCGGGCAGCAGCTCGTTGAAGAGCGCGCGGCCCAGGGTCGTCCGCAGCCGGAAGCTGTCGCCCGGCTGGTACTCGGGCTCGCCATCCTCGACGGGCGGCGGGGTCCAGCCGCGCGGCGGCATGGTGCCCACCGGGAAGCGGATGTCCACGGCCGACTGGAGCGCAAGCTCGCCGGCGTCGAACGCCATGGTCGCCTCGGCCGTGGAGCCGAACGCGCGGCCCTCGCCCTTGACGTCACGGAGCTCACCGTCGGTGGTGAGGAAGAACAGACCGAGGACCATGTCCTGGGTCGGCATCGTCACCGGACGGCCGTCGGCGGGCTTCAGGATGTTGTTCGAGGACAGCATGAGGATGCGGGCCTCGGCCTGCGCCTCCGCGGAGAGCGGCAGGTGCACGGCCATCTGGTCACCGTCGAAGTCCGCGTTGAACGCGGTGCAGACGAGCGGGTGGATCTGAATGGCCTTGCCCTCGACCAGCTGCGGCTCGAAGGCCTGGATGCCGAGGCGGTGCAGCGTCGGCGCACGGTTCAGGAGAACCGGGTGCTCGGCGATGACCTCTTCCAGGACGTCGTACACGACCGTGCGACCGCGCTCGACCATGCGCTTCGCCGACTTGATGTTCTGCGCGTGGTTCAGGTCGACCAGACGCTTCATCACGAACGGCTTGAAGAGCTCCAGCGCCATGGCCTTCGGAAGACCACACTGGTGCAGCTTCAGCTGCGGACCGACGACGATCACGGAACGCGCGGAGTAGTCCACACGCTTACCGAGAAGGTTCTGACGGAAACGACCCTGCTTGCCCTTGAGCATGTCGCTCAGGGACTTCAGCGGGCGGTTACCGGGACCGGTCACCGGGCGACCACGACGACCGTTGTCGAAGAGGGCGTCCACGGCCTCCTGGAGCATGCGCTTCTCGTTGTTCACGATGATCTCGGGCGCACCGAGGTCGAGAAGGCGCTTCAGGCGGTTGTTGCGGTTGATGACGCGGCGGTACAGGTCGTTCAGGTCGGAGGTCGCGAAGCGGCCACCGTCCAGCTGCACCATCGGACGCAGGTCCGGCGGGATGACCGGCACGCAGTCGAGCACCATGCCCTTGGGGCTGTTGCTCGTCTGCAGGAACGCGGAGACGACCTTGAGGCGCTTGAGCGCACGGGTCTTCTTCTGGCCCTTGCCGGTACGGATGATCTCGCGGAGACGCTCGGCCTCCTCCTCGAGGTCGAAGGTCTCGAGGCGCTTCTGCAGCGCCGCGGCACCCATCGAACCGTCGAAGTACGTGCCGAAGCGGTCACGCAGCTCGCGGTAGAGCAGCTCGTCGCCCTCGAGGTCCTGGACCTTGAGGTTCTTGAAGCGCGACCAGACCTCGTCCAGACGGTCGATCTCGCGCTGCGCACGGTCGCGCAGCTGCTTCATCTCGCGCTCGGCACCCTCGCGCACCTTGCGGCGCACGTCGGCCTTGGCACCCTCGGCCTCGAGCTCGGCCAGGTCGGTCTCGAGCTTCTTGGCGCGGGTCTCCAGGTCGGAGTCGCGACGGTTCTCGATCTGCTGACGCTCGACCTGGACGTGCGCCTCGAGGGAGGGCAGGTCGCGGGTACGGCGCTCTTCGTCGACGAACGTGATCATGTACGCCGCGAAGTAGATGACCTTCTCGAGGTCCTTCGGGGCGAGGTCGAGCAGGTAGCCAAGGCGCGACGGGACGCCCTTGAAGTACCAGATGTGGGTGACAGGAGCGGCCAGCTCGATGTGCCCCATCCGCTCACGACGCACCTTGGCGCGCGTGACCTCCACGCCGCAGCGCTCGCAGATGATGCCCTTGAAGCGGACGCGCTTGTACTTACCGCAGTAGCACTCCCAGTCCCGGGTCGGACCGAAGATCTTCTCGCAGAAGAGCCCGTCCTTTTCCGGCTTGAGCGTGCGGTAGTTGATGGTCTCGGGCTTCTTGACCTCGCCGTGGCTCCACTGACGGATGTCGTCAGCGGTGGCCAGACCGATCCGGAGCTCATCGAAGAAGTTGACGTCGAGCACTATGCGTCAATCCCTCTCAGGGTTGTAAGTCTGTGGTCTGAAACGGGGGTCGAGGGGTCGGTAGGGGCCCGGAAACGGGCCCCTACCGGACTCCCGTCAGACCTCTTCGACGCTGCTCGGCTCGCGCCGGGACAGGTCGATGCCGAGCTCCTCCGCTGCGCGGAAGACGTCCTCGTCGGTGTCGCGCATCTCGATGGACATGCCGTCCGAGGACAGCACCTCCACGTTGAGGCACAGAGATTGCATTTCCTTGATGAGCACCTTGAAGGACTCGGGAATGCCGGGCTCGGGGATGTTCTCGCCCTTGACGATGGCCTCGTAGACCTTCACGCGGCCGGTGACGTCGTCGGACTTGATCGTCAGCAGCTCCTGGAGGGCGTAAGCGGCGCCATATGCCTCCAGCGCCCACACCTCCATCTCACCGAAGCGCTGGCCACCGAACTGAGCCTTACCGCCCAGCGGCTGCTGGGTGATCATCGAGTACGGGCCGGTCGACCGGGCGTGCAGCTTGTCGTCGACCAGGTGGTGCAGCTTGAGGATGTACATGTACCCGACCGAGACCGGGTCCGGGAACGGCTCGCCGGAGCGGCCGTCGAACAGCCGCGCCTTGCCGGACGGAAGGACCATGCGGTCGCCGTCGCGGTTCGGCCGGGCGTTCTCGAGCAGACCCGCGAGCTCGTCCTCACGCGCGCCGTCGAAGACCGGGGTCGCGACGTTCGTACGCGGCTCGACCTGGTCGGCGCCGATCGCCTGCAGGCTCTGGGCCCACTGGTCGCTCAGACCGGAGACATCCCAGCCCTGGCTGGCGAGCCAGCCGAGGTGGATCTCCAGGACCTGACCCGGGTTCATTCGGGACGGCACACCCAGGGGGTTCAGGATGATGTCGACCGGGGTGCCGTCCTCCAGGAACGGCATGTCCTCGATCGGGTTGATCTTCGAGATGACGCCCTTGTTGCCGTGACGGCCGGCGAGCTTGTCACCATCGGTGATCTTGCGCTTCTGGGCCACGTAGACACGAACCAGCTGGTTCACGCCCGGCGGCAGCTCGTCGCCCTCTTCACGGTCGAAGACGCGGACGCCGATGACCTTGCCGATCTCACCGTGCGGCACCTTCAGCGAGGTGTCGCGCACTTCGCGCGCCTTCTCACCGAAGATCGCGCGGAGCAGGCGCTCCTCCGGCGTCAGCTCGGTCTCGCCCTTGGGCGTGACCTTGCCGACGAGGATGTCGCCGGCGACGACCTCGGCACCGATCCGGATGATGCCGCGCTCGTCGAGGTCGGCGAGGACCTCCTCGGAGACGTTCGGGATGTCCCGGGTGATCTCCTCCGGGCCGAGCTTGGTGTCACGGGCGTCGACCTCGTGCTCCTCGATGTGGATCGAGGAGAGGACGTCGTCCTGCACGAGGCGCTGCGACAGGATGATCGCGTCCTCGTAGTTGTGACCCTCCCACGGCATGAACGCCACGAGCAGGTTCTTACCGAGGGCCATCTCGCCCTCTTCGGTCGCGGGACCGTCGGCCAGGACCTGGCCGGTGACGATCCGCGCGCCCTCGTCCACGACGACCTTCTGGTTGACAGAAGTGCCCTGGTTCGAGCGGGAGAACTTGTGCAGGCGGTACGTGCTGTACGTGCCGTCGTCGTTGGCGGTGGTGATGTAGTCCGCGGAGACCTCCTGGACCACACCGTCCTTGTCGGCCTTGAGCACGTCGCCGGCGTCGGTGGCGCAGCGGTACTCCATGCCGGTGCCGACGAGCGGCGCCTCGGACTTGATGAGCGGCACGGCCTGACGCATCATGTTCGCGCCCATGAGGGCACGGTTGGCGTCGTCGTGCTCGAGGAACGGGATCATCGCGGTCGCGACCGACACCATCTGGCGCGGCGAGACGTCCATGTAGTCGACCTCGTCACCGGGGACGTAGTCGACCTCTCCGCCACGACGGCGGACCAGGACGCGGGCCTCGGCGAAGGTGAGCTCCTCCGTCAGCGGCGCGTTGGCCTGCGCGATGACGAAGCGGTCCTCCTCGTCGGCCGTCAGGTAGTCGACGTCGTCGCCGACGACACCCTCGGTGACCTTGCGGTACGGCGTCTCGATGAAACCGAACGGGTTGATCCGTCCGTACGAGGCGAGCGAACCGATCAGGCCGATGTTCGGGCCTTCAGGGGTCTCGATGGGGCACATGCGGCCGTAGTGGGACGGGTGCACGTCTCGGACCTCGAAGCCCGCCCGCTCACGGGACAGACCACCCGGGCCGAGGGCGTTCAGACGACGCTTGTGCGTCAGCCCCGACAGCGGGTTGTTCTGGTCCATGAACTGGGACAGCTGCGAGGTACCGAAGAACTCCTTGATCGACGCCACGACCGGGCGAATGTTGATCAGGGTCTGCGGCGTGATCGCCTCGACGTCCTGGGTCGTCATGCGCTCGCGCACGACGCGCTCCATACGGGCGAGACCCGTACGGACCTGGTTCTGGATCAGCTCTCCGACGTTACGGATACGGCGGTTGCCGAAGTGGTCGATGTCGTCGGTCTCGACGACGATCTCCCGGCCCGACTCGCCCACCGTCTCGGTCTCGCCCGCGTGGAGCTTCACGAGGTACTTGATGGAGGCGATGATGTCGTCGGTCGTGAGCACGCCGGCGTTCAGCGGCTCCTCGGCACCGAGCTTCTTGTTCACCTTGTAGCGGCCGACCTTCGCGAGGTCGTAGCGCTTCGGGTTGAAGTAGAGGTTCTCGAGCAGCGTCTGCGCGGCCTCACGCGTGGGCGGCTCGCCCGGACGGAGCTTGCGGTAGATGTCGAGCAGTGCGTCGTCCTGGCCCTGGGTGTGGTCCTTCTCCAGGGTGGCGCGCATGGACTCGTACTCGCCGAACTCCTCGAGGATCTGCTCGGTCGTCCAACCGAGAGCCTTCAGGAGAACGGTGACGGACTGCTTGCGCTTGCGGTCGATGCGCACACCGACCATGTCGCGCTTGTCGATCTCCATCTCCAGCCAGGCACCCCGGGAAGGGATGATCTTGGTGGAGAAGATGTCCTTGTCGGACGTCTTGTCGATGGAGGAGTCGAAGTAGACACCCGGCGAGCGGACCAGCTGGGAGACAACGACACGCTCTGTGCCGTTGATGACGAAGGTGCCCTTGTCGGTCATGAGCGGGAAGTCGCCCATGAAGACCGTCTGGGACTTGATCTCGCCGGTCTCGTTGTTGGTGAACTCGGCGGTGACGAAGAGCGGGGCGGCGTACGTGAAGTCGCGGTCCTTGCACTCGTCGATCGAGTTCTTCGGCGGTTCGAAGCGGTGGTCGCGGAAGGTCAGCGACATCGACCCGGAGAAGTCCTCGATCGGGGAGATCTCCTCGAAGATCTCCTCCAGACCGGACTTCGTGGGGACGTCGCGACCCGACTCCAGAGCCTCCTCGACCCGAGTCTGCCAAGCAGAATTGCCGAGCAGCCAGTCAAAGCTCTCGGTCTGCAGCGCGAGCAGGTTCGGAACCTCGAGAGGCTCCTTGATCTTTGCAAAGGAGATGCGCAGCGGGGCGGTGCTGGCGCCGTTGTTCGTATTCGCGATCGAGGCGTTGCGCGAGGCGGCCAAGAGGGGGTCCTTCCGAGGGCTCGGACTCACTACGCGCGTACCGGTCCCAAGCCATACAACGGGACAGAGCCCCTGACCTGGCGTATGGCCAGATCAGAGCCGGTTCAATCCACAGTGCTGAGGCGAGGGCATGCCCCTGGTGACGGGCAGGGAGCAGCTAACAGGCAGCGCAAAGGGACAGTGTAGCCAGAAGGCCCACTGATGTCCAGTGCGGGTTTTTTGAGACCCTCGTTGTCCTCAACCGTTCACCGTCTGCGGCGTTCCCTGTGCGCTGAGCGCACATTCTTACTGCCCTCTTCGCCGTCGATCCATGCCTCGGATCCGGATCGTTGTGACGACGCGTCCTGAGAATTGCGCGCTGCGTGCTGTTCGTCAAGGCCCCCTCTTGACCGAACAAGGGTGGCGTCAGGCACAACGAAGATCACCATACTCTGCGCGTCCGACAGCGCAAGGCACCCTCGGCCTGCGATCCGGACAACGCCGAAGGGCGACCACCCAGTTGGGTGATCGCCCTTCGGTACCTCGGCGTTACAGCTCCCAAGGGAGCAGTTTCACCGGAGAGGAGTCGACAGACTCGAAGAGGTCTTACTTGACCTCGACGGCCGCGCCGGCAGCCTCGAGCTGCTCCTTGGCCTTCGCCGCGGCGTCCTTGGCGACCTTCTCGAGGACCGGCTTCGGGGTGCCGTCGACGAGGTCCTTGGCCTCCTTGAGGCCCAGGGAGGTCAGCTCGCGCACGACCTTGATGACCTGGATCTTCTTGTCACCGGCGCCGGTGAGGATGACGTCGAACTCGTCCTGCTCCTCGACGGCCTCGGCGGCGGCGCCACCAGCGGCACCGGCGACGACGACGGGGGCGGCAGCGGCAGCCTCGACGTCGAACTTGTCCTCGAAGGCCTTCACGAACTCGGAGAGCTCGATGAGGGTCATCTCCTCGAACTGCGCAAGCAGCTCGTCCTGGGTGAGCTTCGCCATGATGGCGGTCCTTCCACTAAATCGGCAGGTGCCGGATGTACTGGGTGAGGCGGGCGTATGCCTTTCGGCATCACTTCGTAGAAGTTCGGCCCGCTGCGATCCCTGCCGCCGTCTCAGGCGGCGGGGATCAGAAAGCGAGCCGAATTACTCGGCACCGCCCTGCTCGTCCTGCTTGGCACGGAGCGCGTCCACGGTGCGGACGAGCTTCGTCGGCAGCGCGTTGAAGACGGAGGCAGCCTGCGACTGCTTCGCCTTGAAGGCACCGGCCAGCTTGGAGAGCAGAACCTCGCGGGACTCGAGGTCCGCAAGCTTCTTGATCTCGTCGGCGGACAGCACCTTGCCGTCAAGGACACCGCCCTTGATGACGAGGTTCGGGTTGTCCTTGGCGAAGTCACGAAGACCCTTCGCCGACTCCACCGGGTCACCGGTGACGAAGGCAACCGCCGTCGGACCCGCGAAGAGGTCGTCCAGCGCGTTGATCCCGGCCTCGTTGGCCGCGATCTTGGTCAGCGTGTTCTTCACCACGGCGTACTCGGAGTTCTCACCGAGCGAACGGCGCAGCTGCTTGAGCTGGGCCACGGTGAGACCCCGGTACTCGGTCAGCACAGCGGCGTTCGAGCTGCGGAACTTGTCCGTGAGCTCGGCTACCGCGGCAGCCTTGTCGGGCGTCGGCATAGAGCGTCGGCCTCCTTCCGGGTGATGAGGACCGCTCGCAAGGAGGCTGGGAAAGCGAAACGCCCCGGCGCAGGCGCACGGGGCGTGAGCTCGACCATCACGGACGAATCCATGAGGGAGCACTTCCACGAACACCTGCGCGGGTCGTCCGCAGTTTCAGCGGATCCTTCGGCCACCGCCCCCTCTTATGAGCGGACGGCAACGACCAGCGGTCTTTGGCTTCTGTGGAAGATTACGTGAAGCGGGGCGTGTCGAGCAAATCCGCTCAGACGCCGCTGTCAACACCCGGGGAAGCAGACCCGGTGGCGCCGCCGGCGCCGGACGCGCCGCCGAGCTCCTTGAGCATCTGCATCATGTCGAAGGTCTGGCTCGCGGGCGGCGTGGAGGCCTTCACCGCGGCGCCGTAGTCGGAGAACTTCTCCGACATCTGGACGGCGCCCTGCGAGCTGTCCATCGTGACGTCGAGCCGGACCGGCAGGTCGTCCTTGTTGATCCACAGCTCGGTGTCGTAGTTCTTGATACCGGCCTTCTTGACGCTCTTGAGCAGCTGGTCGCGCTCGGACTTGCTGAGAACCTTCAGCGAGTCGTTCTTCCCCAGCATCTCGTCGACCGTCAGCTTGCCCTTGTAGTGCTCCGTCTCGGCGCCGTCCACCGTGGCCGAGCCGAGGTGCTTCAGGTTCGGCGAGTCGAGCAGGACCGCGATCTGCTTGGCCGGGTCCTGGTTCATGTTGTCCAGGCTGCCGGTCATCTGGCTCGCCAGCTTCTCGTCGCCGGACTCCTTCGCCACGGCGGCGAGGTCCATCTTCATCCAGCGCTTGCCGTCCATGGACTTGGCCGCGGCCGCGCCCATGTCCATGTACATCACGTTGTCCTTCATGAGCATGCGGATGTTCTTGGGCGCGTCGGCGCCGCCGGCCGCGAACGCGGAGCCCGACATCGTCATATCCATGACGGTCGGGTCCCAGCCCATGGTGCCGGACATCTTCATGTCGCCGCCGCCCTGGGCCGCCGCCGGCATCTTCATGGTCATGTCGACCTTGGCGGACTTGGCCGCGGAGGTCTTCTTGTACGCGGCCGTGACGGCCTGCGCGACCGACTGGGAACCCGTCCCGGAGGCCTTCTTCTCGCTGCCCTTGTCGTCCCCGCCACCACAGGCGGCGACGGCCGAACACAGCAGCGCGGTGGCGGCGGCCGCGCCGACCACACGTCGTACGGAAACAGTCATCTTGAATCCCACCCCTTGGTGCGTCTTGATCTGCCCGCACGATAGCGGACGCCTCGGACAGCTCGGCCACAGCTTCATCCGGCGCCCGTGACGTCGGCGAAGTCGACGGTGTCGTGTGCGGCCGGGCGTTCGGCCGCGGCCGGGGCCCCGTAGTCGCGGTAGTGGACGGTCACCATGACATCGCCCACGTGCTGGGTACGCCGCACCAGGCGATGCCGGGCATCGAGCCATACGTCGATGTGCCGGCGGCCCGCGGTCCCCCGGTAATGGGTGGCCCGTGTGCCGCGTACGGCCTCCTGCCCGACCCTGTGGACGTCCGCGGCGCCGGTGAGGGCCTTGAGCGTGTCGGCCGGGGTGAGGTCACCGCGGGTGTCGTACGGGCGGCGGATCCAGTGCCGGCCGCCCTTGAGTTCGGCGAACCGGTCGCTCATGCGCGTGTACTGGGCGTCCGGAAGGAAGCGCGTCTGGGACGGGTCACCGCCCAACGCGCGCGTGGAGGCGGCCAGTTCGCCTCCCGTGACCCGTACGGTCAGGGTGCCCTCGACGCCGTCCGCCCAGCCGAGCGCGCCCGTGCTGCGCGAGGTCAGCCGCTTGCCGGTGGTCATCGTCGCGTCGACGCGCGCCGAGCCCGCCGCGGCGACCTGCTGCCGGGCCGCGCGCAGCGCCTCGCGCGCCGCGCGCGTCTCGCCGGCCCCGTGCTCCTGTGCCCCGCCGCAGGCGGTCAGCAGGGTGCCCACGGCGGCCAGGGCCACCACGCGCGCGTACCGCAGCATCCACTCCCCCAGAGTCGGTCACCGCGAAGCTAGCGCAGCCACGGCACCCGGCGGACCGGAAAAGCGGAACGGGCCCCGCACCTCGAAAGGTGCGGGGCCCGTAGCGACTACAGCGAGCCTTGAAGGGCTCAGACCGCGGCCGGGTCCTCCTCGACGAGGAGGTTCCGGGTGCGGTTGGAGTCGAGCTGAATGCCGGGGCCCATCGTGGTGCTGATGGCGGCCCGCTTGATGTAGCGACCCTTGGCGGCGGACGGCTTCAGACGAAGGATCTCGTCCAGGGCCGCGCCGTAGTTCTCCACCAGCTTGGTGTCGTCGAAGGACACCTTGCCGATGATGAAGTGCAGGTTCGCGTGCTTGTCGACGCGGAACTCGATCTTGCCGCCCTTGATCTCGTTCACGGCCTTGACCACGTCCGGGGTCACCGTGCCGGTCTTCGGGTTCGGCATGAGGCCACGCGGGCCGAGCACGCGGCCGAGACGGCCGACCTTGCCCATGAGGTCCGGGGTGGCGACGACGGCGTCGAACTCGTTCAGGCGGTTGCCCTTGGCGATCTCGGCGATCAGTTCGTCGGAGCCGACGATGTCGGCGCCGGCGGCTTCCGCGGCCGCAGCACGGTCACCGGTCGCGAAGACCAGGACCCGGGCGGTCTTACCGGTGCCGTGCGGGAGGTTCACGGTGCCACGGACCATCTGGTCGGCCTTGCGCGGGTCAACGCCCAGGCGGAAGGCGACCTCGACGGTGCCGTCGAACTTCGACGTGGAGGTCTCCTTGGCGAGACGGACGGCCTCGAGCGGGGCGTAGGACTTGGCCCCGTCGATCTTGGCGTCCGCAGCGCGGAGAGACTTGCTGCGCTTGCTCACTTGCTTCTCCTGAGTTCTAGAGGAGGCGTGGTGCGGGCCGAGCAGGCCCTGCCACGGATGGATCTGCGAGGTGGAGGTCAGCCCTCGACCGTGACGCCCATGGAGCGGGCGGTGCCGGCAATGATCTTGGACGCGGCGTCCATGTCATTGGCGTTGAGGTCGGGCATCTTGGTGGTGGCGATCTCGCGGACCTGCGCCTCGGTGATCTTGGCGACCTTGGTCTTGTGCGGCTCGCCGGAGCCCTTCTCGACACCAGCGGCCTTGAGGATCATCTTCGCGGCCGGCGGGGTCTTGGTGATGAAGGTGAACGAACGGTCTTCGTAGACCGTGATCTCCACCGGGATGACCCAACCGCGCTGCGACTCGGTCGCGGCGTTGTAGGCCTTGCAGAACTCCATGATGTTCACGCCGTGCTGGCCCAGCGCGGGGCCGACAGGCGGGGCCGGGTTGGCGGCGCCGGCCTGGATCTGGAGCTTGATGAGCCCCGTGACCTTCTTCTTCTTGGGAGGCATGTGCTCTCTCTCCGGGTCTTAGTGAGAGTGTTCAGCCGCCATCCTGATCAAGGCTGATCGATGATCGTCCAGATCATCCGGATGGAGGCATACCGCACAACGATAACGGGTATCCATGCGCGGCTAAAAACCGAGCAGGTCAGACAGGCTTTGCAGCCCATCTGACCTGTTCGGAAGCGTGTGCCCAGAAGGCGCCGAAAGGGCTAGTTCTTCTGGATCTGGTCGAAGCTCAGCTCGACCGGGGTCTCGCGACCGAAGATCTCGACAAGGCCCTTGACCTTCTTCGAGTCGGCGTTGATCTCGTTGATCGTCGCCTGCAGCGTCGCGAACGGGCCGTCGGTGACGGTGACCGAGTCGCCGACCTCGAAGTCCAGGACCTGAACCTCGACCTTGCGCTGCGGCGCCGGCTTGCCCTCGGACTCGGCCGCCTCGCGGGCGGCCTTCTCCTCGGCCTCCGGGGCGAGCATCTTGACGATCTCGTCCAGGGTCAGCGGGTACGGGTCGTAGGCGTTGCCCACGAAGCCGGTGACACCAGGCGTGTTGCGGACGACGCCCCAGGACTCGTTCGTCAGATCCATGCGGACGAGCACGTAGCCGGGCAGCTTGTTCTGCCGGACGTTCTTGCGCTCGCCGTTCTTGATCTGGACGATCTCTTCCTCGGGCACCTCGGCCTGGTAGATGAACTCCTCGACGTTCAGCGAGACGGCGCGCTGCTCCAGGTTGGCCTTCACGCGCTTCTCGTAGCCCGCGTAGGTGTGGATCACGTACCACTCGCCGGGCAGGCCACGCAGCTCGTCGCGGAGCGCGGTGACCGGGTCGACCGGCTCTTCCTCGACGACCTCGACCTCAGCCTCGACGGCGTCCTCGGCCTCGGCCGGGGCCTCCTCCGTCCGGGCTTCCTCGGCGGCCTCGGCCTCGGTGTCCACCACGGTCTCGACCGCGGCTTCCTCGGCGGGCTCGCCGGCGGCGATGTCGGCAGCCTCTGCCTGGTCCGGGTCCTCGGCGTCCGCCGCCTCGACGATGTCGAGCTCGTCCTCAGCGGACTCGACCGGCTCGATCGCCTCGTTCAGGTTCGGGTCAGACACTGTGGCTGCTTCTTCCTGGATACATAGGGGTGGAACGCGCGAAAGGGGCGCCGGACTCGGCGCCCTCCGCTTTTCGGCTCAGCCGAATACGTACTTGACAAGGTGGTTGAAGCCATAGTCAATCACGGTGACAAGACCGATCATGATGACGACGAACACAATCACCACTGTGGTGTACGTCGAGAGCTGATTGCGAGTCGGCCAGACGACCTTGCGGAGTTCCGCGACGATCTGGCGGTAGAAGAGCGCGAGACGGCCGAAGGGGCCCTTCTTTCCGCGCTTGCCGCCCTTGCGGGCCTTCTTGGACCCCAGCGATTCGTCCTGGGCATCAGGTTTGTCGATGGAGCCCACGGCGTCCGTCACTCGTCCTCACCTGATTCCGGGTCGTGGCCGTGCCGCGCCCGGTGGAGCCGCACGGCGGTGCAATGCAGTACGTACATGCGCACACATCCTGGCGAAGGAGTGTGTAGCAGGGCCGGAGGGACTTGAACCCCCAACCGCTGGTTTTGGAGACCAGTGCTCTACCAATTGAGCTACGACCCTTTGTCTCCCCCAACGTACCGCATCCGCCCGGACGCACGGAGTGCAGTCGGAAGGCGCGGCCGGTGAAGGCCAACGAGCAGTGAGTGTACGTGTTCCGGAGCCCCCCGTCGAACGAGCAACATCCGCAAGTGGATCAAGAGTGGTTTCCCGCTCTTCGAAACCCGTGTGCCCCGCGCCATTCCGGTCTGGAACGATGGGGCCATGAGCGCTGCAACTCCTTCTCCGTCCGCAGGTTCCTCTCCCACCGAGCGTCGGGTGTCGGCCCGGGTCGGCTCGATCTCCGAGTCCGCGACCCTCGCCGTCGACGCCAAGGCCAAGGCCCTCAAGGCCGCCGGGCGTCCGGTGATCGGCTTCGGCGCCGGTGAACCCGACTTCCCGACGCCGGACTACGTGGTCGAGGCGGCCATCGAGGCCTGCAAGAACCCGAAGTTCCACCGCTACACCCCGGCCGGCGGTCTGCCCGAGCTGAAGGCCGCGATCGCCGCGAAGACGCTGCGCGACTCCGGCTACGAGGTCGACGCCTCGCAGATCCTGGTGACGAACGGCGGCAAGCAGGCCATCTACGAGGCGTTCGCCGCGATCCTCGACCCGGGCGACGAGGTCATCGTCCCGGCCCCGTACTGGACCACGTACCCGGAGTCGATCCGCCTCGCGGGCGGTGTGCCGGTGGAGGTCGTCGCCGACGAGACGACCGGCTACCGCGTCTCCGTGGAGCAGCTGGAGGCCGCGCGCACCGAGCGCACCAAGGTCGTCCTGTTCGTATCGCCCTCGAACCCGACGGGCGCCGTGTACAGCGAGGCCGACGCCGAGGCCATCGGCCGCTGGGCCGTGGAGCACGGCCTGTGGGTGATGACGGACGAGATCTACGAGCACCTCGTCTACGGAGACGCGAAGTTCACGTCGCTGCCCGCGCTGCTTCCGGAACTGCGCGACAAGTGCATCGTGGTCAACGGCGTGGCGAAGACGTACGCGATGACCGGCTGGCGCGTCGGGTGGATCGTCGGCCCGAAGGACGTCGTGAAGGCCGCGACGAACCTTCAGTCGCACGCCACGTCGAACGTCTCCAACGTGGCGCAGGCGGCCGCGCTCGCCGCCGTGTCCGGCGACCTGACGGCCGTGGAGAAGATGCGTGAGGCCTTCGACCGTCGTCGCAAGACGATCGTGCGGATGCTCAACGAGATCGACGGCTTCGTCTGCCCGGAGCCCGAGGGCGCGTTCTACGCGTACCCGTCGGTGAAGGGGCTGCTCGGCAAGGAGATCCGCGGCAAGCGTCCGCAGAGCTCCGTCGAGCTGGCGGCGCTCATCCTGGAGGAGGCCGAGGTCGCGGTGGTGCCGGGCGAGGCCTTCGGTACACCGGGCTACCTGCGGCTCTCGTACGCGCTCGGTGACGAGGACCTCGTCGAGGGCGTCTCGCGCATCCAGAAGCTGCTCGCCGAGGCGCGCGACTGAGCTTCTACGTAAGCGTGTGCAAGCGGGCCGTCTCCCTACGGAGGCGGCCCGCTTGTTCGTTCGGACGAGCCCCCGAAGGTGGAAAGGCGCTATCGGTACGACCGGTGTGTACGGCAGGATCTTGGGATGGAGCGTGTAGGACGTGATGTACGTCAGTTGCCGAAGGCCCACCTGCATCTGCACTTCACCGGGTCGATGCGGCCCACGACCCTGCTGGAACTCGCCGACAAGTACGGAGTGCGGCTCCCCGAGGCGCTGACCGGGGCCGAGCCGCCGAAGCTGCGGGCGACGGACGAGCGCGGCTGGTTCCGCTTCCAGCGGCTCTACGATGCGGCGCGTTCCTGCCTGCGGGCCCCCGAGGACATTCAGCGTCTCGTGCGGGAGGCCGCGGAGGAGGACATCGCGGACGGGTCCGGGTGGCTGGAGATCCAGGTCGACCCGACGTCGTACGCGCCGCGTCTCGGCGGCCTGATCCCGGCTCTGGAGATCATCCTCGACGCCGTGGACAGCGCCGCGCGGGAGACCGGGCTCGGGATGCGCGTCCTGGTCGCCGCGAACCGTATGAAGCATCCGTTGGACGCCCGTACGCTGGCGCGCCTCGCGGTGCGGTACGCGGACCGGGGCATCGTCGGCTTCGGGCTCTCCAACGACGAACGGCGGGGCATGGCGCGGGACTTCGACCGGGCCTTCAACATCGCGCGGGAGGGCGGGCTGCTGAGCGCGCCGCACGGGGGCGAGCTGTCCGGGCCCTCGTCCGTGCGCGACTGCCTCGACGACCTGGACGCGACGCGGGTCGGCCACGGCGTGCGGGCCGCCGAGGATCCGCGGCTGCTGAAGCGGCTCGCGGACCGGGGCGTCACCTGCGAGGTGTGCCCGGCCTCGAACGTCGCCCTCGGCGTCTACGAGAAGCCCGAGGACGTGCCGCTGCGCACGCTGTACGAGGCGGGGGTGCCGATGGCGCTGGGCGCGGACGACCCGCTCCTGTTCGGCTCGCGGCTCGCCGCCCAGTACGACATCGTGCGCCGCCACCACGGCTTCTCCGACGCCGAACTGGCCGACCTTGCCCGGCAGTCGGTGCGCGGCTCCGCGGCGCCGTACGACGTCAAGGAGAAGCTTCTGGGTGGCATTGAGGAGTGGCTGGCCGCCTGACGGGCGCTGGGCTCAGGCGATCCCGTTGAGGAGCGTGCGCGCGATGTGGGCCGCGAACTCGTCCACCGGCTGCGGCGGCTTGCGGTCCGGGGCCATGTCGTAGGCGAAGGCGCGCTGTGAGCATGCGCCCAGCAGGAGCGAGGCGGCCGCGTACGTATCGGCCGCGGCGCTGATGCGTCCGGACTTCCGTTCGGCCCGCAAGTAGGCGTCCAGTCCCTGGATCGGCTTGTGCGGCCCTGTGCCCAGTTCCCGCATCACCTCTTCGTGGCGGCGCTTGAGCTTGGGCTCCGCGTACAGGGACGCCGCCATCGGAAACGTCTGCTCGTAGAAGAGCGCCGCTTCGTGGGCGATGTCGGTGAGGTTCTGCTCGACCGTGCGATCGGGGTCCCCCGCCCCCTCCTTGAGGAGCCTGCCGAGCAGGGAACCGAGCTTCGGGAGGCGCTCGCCCAGCACCGTCACGAAGAGCTCCTCCTTGTTGGCGAAATACTTGTAGAGCGCCGCTTCGGAGCAGCCCGCCGCTTTGGCGATCTCCTTGGTGGTCGTCCGGGCGAGACCGATGCTCAGCATGAGTTCGTGGGCCGCGTCGACGATGCGGACACGGGCCGGCTTCTGGTCCATGCAGGCTCCAACCAAGCTTGACGCGGGGTGAGTACTCACTCACTCTAAAGGTGAATCGCGGTGAGTGAACACTCACCCACTACGCGAGCACACCTGGAGGCACGCCATGAAGCTCACGGTTTTCGGCGCGACGGGCGGCATCGGACAGGAGATCGTCAGGCAGGCCCTGGAGGCCGGGCACGAGGTCACGGCGGTGGTCCGCGATCCGGCGCGGTTCACGGTGACCGGTGAGCGCCTGGAGGTGGTGCGCGCCGACCTGAAGGACCCCGAGTCGCTGCGTCCGGCGGTCGCGGGCCGGGACGCCGTGCTGTCCGGCCTGGGCGCCCGCAGGCGCGCGGACGCGGGCATCGCCACCGAGCTCACACGGTCGGTCCTGAAGGCGATGGAGGCGGAGGGGGTGCGCCGGCTGGTGGTGGTCAGCGCGGGTCCGGTGGGGCCGCAGCCCGCCGACTCGCCGCTCGTCGACCGCGCGATGATCGGCATGATCGGCCGGCTCCTGAAGCCCGTCTACGTGGACCTGGCCAATATGGAGGGCGAGTTGGCGCGCAGCGCCACGGACTGGACCTCGGTGCGGCCGCCCCGCCTCCAGGACAAGCCGGTCACCGGTTCGTACCGCACGGTCGTCGGCGGCTTCCCGCGCGCGGGTCGCTTCGCCGGCCGCGCGGACGTCGCGCACGCGATGCTGGCGATGGTGGACGACCCTGCCACGGTGAAGCAGGGGGTCGGGGTCGCGTACTGACCGGGGCGGCCGTCGTCAGAGGCTGACGCCGACCGCCACCGGCTCGTTGACCAGCGTCACGCCGAAGACGTCCCTGACCCCGGCGACGACCTCGCGGGCGAGCGCGAGCAGGTCCTCCGTGGTGGCCTCGCCGCGGTTGGTCAGGGCGAGCGTGTGCTTGGTGGAGATGCGGGCCGGTCCTGTGCCGTAGCCCTTGGTGAAGCCCGCCTTGTCGATGAGCCAGGCCGCCGATGTCTTGGTGAGACCCTCCCCCGCGGGGAACGCGGGGGCCTTCGCGTTCGCCCCCAGACGCTCGACCACGCGCGCGTGGAAGGCCGCGAACTCCGTATCCGTAAGGATCGGGTTGGTGAAGAACGAGCCCGCCGACCATGTGTCGTGGTCCTCCGGGTCGAGCACCATGCCCTTGCCGCCGCGCAGCTTCAGGACGGTCTCGCGCGCGAGGACGGCCGACACCCGGTCGCCCGCCTCGACGCCGAGGGTGCGCGCGGTCTCCGGGTACTTCAGGGGAGCGCTGAGGCCGCCCGCGTCCTCCAGCTCGAATCGCACACGCAGCACTACGTAGCGGTCGGGTTCGGCCTTGAAGCGGCTGTGCCGGTAGGAGAAGGCGCACTCGGCGTTGGGGATCGTGACGGTCTCGCCGGTCGTGCGGTCGTAGGCGATCACCTCGGTGATCGTGGCGGAGACCTCCTGGCCGTACGCCCCCACGTTCTGGATCGGCGTCGCGCCCGCGGAGCCGGGGATCCCGGCGAGGCACTCGACACCCGCGAGTCCGGCTTCGACGGTCCGCTCTACGGCGTCGGTCCAGACCTCACCGGCCGCCAGTTCCAGCCGCGTGCCGTCGAGTTCGAAGCCCTTGGTGGCGATGCGCAGGGCGGTGCCCGCGAAGCCCTTGTCGCCGATGACGAGGTTGCTGCCGCCGCCGATGATCAGCAGCGGCGTGCCGGTGGCGTCGGCCTCGCGCACCGCGTCGACCACCTCGGCGTCGGTGGTCGCGGTGAGCAGCCGGGTGGCGGGCCCGCCGAGCCGGAAGGTGGTCAGGGGGGCGAGAGGGGCGTCGTGGAGTTCCTGCACGCGCTCAAGGGTACGAGAACGGCCCCGCCGCTCCGACGGGGCCGCCGCTGCCGTGGCCGGGCTCACTGGAAGCGCGACAGGACGTCCTTCCAGTGGAGCGGCAGCTCGTCGGTCGACGCCTTCCAGGTGAGGAAGGTCGAATCCTTCATCTGCCCCCGCAGTCCCGCGGAGATCGCCGCGTGCGGCTCGGTGACCGCGAAGTCCCGCAGGGCCTTGGGCGACTCCCATACGGACAGGGTCCAGAAGGTGCGCCGTAAGGGCGCCGCCTTCAGGGTCGCTCCGTAGACGCCCGGTGCCCGCCCCACCTGTCGCCAGATGGTGGGCGTACGGGCGAAGAACTTCAGGGAGCCCCACAGGGTCCGGGTCTCGAAGCGGGAGGCGAAGACATGGGCCTCCACGCGCGCGGGTGGGGTGTTCGGGGTGGTCCAGGGCAGGGTCGGCATGGCGTTCCTCCCGGTTGGATCTCCAGTGATCAGGCGTTTTCCAGGGCCGGAGCAGGCTCAGGATCCTGCGCGACGGGCTTGGCGCGCCCCGCTCGCGGGATGAACAGGGCGGCGACACCGGCCACGGCCACGATCCCGGCGCCGACCCACAGCGCGGGCTCGATCCCGTCCACGAAGTGCTGTGCGGAGTCGTAGCCGCCCTGAGCCGAGAAGACCGACGACATGACCGCGATGCCGAGCGCACCGCCGACCTCGCGCAGCGCGTTGTTGGCGCCGGAGGCGATGCCCTGCTCCTGCGGCAGGACGCTGGACATGACCAGGTTGGCGGCCGGGGCGAAGTAGAGAGCCATGCCGATGCCACTGACGATCAGGGCCGGCAGCTGGGCGGCGTACGAGACGTCGGCGGAGACCACGGCGGCGAACCAGCCGAGCCCGACGGCCTGGAGGAACAGCCCCGTCGCGACGACGGGACGGCCGCCTATCCGGTCCGAGAGGATCCCGGCGATCGGTGCGACGAGCATCGGCATGCCGGTCCAGGGCAGCATCCGCAGGCCCGCCTCGGTCGGCGAGTAGCCGAGCACGCCCTGCAGGAACTGGCTGAGCAGGAAGATCGAGCCGAACATCCCGAGGAACATCAGCAGGCTCGCGGCGTTGATCCCCGCGAAGGCCCGGGAGCGGAAGAGCCGCATGGGCAGCATGGAGTTCTCATTGCGGATCCCGTGGCGCACGAACCCGGCGAGCAGCGCCGTCCCCGCGAACAGGCCGGTCAGCACGAGGGTGTCGGTCCATCCGACGACGGGCGCGCGCACCAGGCCGTACACGATGCCGAACAGACCGCCGCTGGCGAGCAGGGTGCCCAGGAGGTCGAGCCGGGAGCCGGAGCCGTAGGACTCCTTCAGGCGCAGCCGGGCGAGCGGCAGCAGGGCGAGGCCCAGCGGAACGTTCAGCCAGAAGATCCAGTGCCAGGAGATGTGTTCGGTGAGGCTGCCGCCGATGAGCGGACCGGAGGCGACCGCGAGCCCGTTGACCGCGCCCCAGATCCCGTACGCCAGACCGCGCTTGGCCACCGGGACGGCCGCGGTGAGCAGGGTCAGGGTGAGCGGCATCATGATCGCGGCGCCGACGCCCTGCACGGCGCGGGCCGCGATCAGCGAGTCGATGCCGGGTGCCATGGCCGCGGCGGCGGAGGCCACGGTGAAGACCGTGAGCCCGACCAGGAAGAGCCGCCTGCGCCCGAAGCGGTCCCCCAGCGCCGCGCCGAACATCAGTAGAACGGCGAAGGTCAGCGTGTAGGCGCTGACCGTCCACTCCAGGTCGTCGAGGGCCCCGCCGAGATCCTCGCGGATGGACGGCAGGGCCGTGGTGACGACGAGGTTGTCGAGGGCCGCCATGAATCCGGCGACGCTGGTGATGAGGAGGGCCCACACGGCCCCTCCGCGATTCTGTTCGGCCGGCTGCTGTGACATTGCTTCCCCTTGGAATCCCTAGGTTAGTTATTGATTACTAACTTTCACGGGCATAAAAGTGCGCACCCCCGTGACACAGGTGATGGCTTACCGCCCCGGCTGCGCCGAGGTGTCGAATCCGGCCCAGACCCGGTGATCGGGCTGGAAGCCCATCGAGACAAGGACGTTGATCAGCATTCCGTAGGCGAGGAATCCGGTCGTCTCCCCCACGTCCGCACCCGTGGCCTCGCTGACCACGTCCCACATCTTCATCCACTCGACGCGCAGGGCCTCGCCGAACTCGTGGTCACCCGCCGCCTCGGCAGCGGAGACGGCCACGTACATCTGCATCTGCATGTGCAGCTTTTCGGGGTCGTCCGAGATGAGCGACTGGTACGCCTCACCCATGCACTGCATCGACTCCTCCCCCTCGGCCGCCGCCCCGTCGTACGCCTTGCGGAACACGTCGGTGACGTCCTGGCAGCAGCGCCGGGCAGCCGCGAAGAAGATGGCCTGCTTCCCCGGGAAGAGGCGGAAGAGGTACGGCTGGGAGACGCCGACCCGTTTGGCGATCGTCTCGGTCGAGGTGCCGTTGTAGCCACCCCGCGAGAACTCGGTGATCGCCGCACGGATGACGCTCTCGCGCCGCTCTTCCGCACTCATCCTGACCATGCGGCCAAGTTAGTGGCCAATCACTATCTACGTCAATCCCTCAGTGGACCGGCGCACGCAACCGGCGCGGGCAGCCGGCACACGTAAGGGGCGCCTCCCCATGAAGACGCCCCTTACTCACAGCTACGTAGACGGCGATCAGGCGAGCTGAACGACCGCCCGCGACATCCCGAGCACCTTCTGCCCCGCGCTCATGGCGGTCAGGTCGACCCGTACGCGGTTGTCGTCGAGCTTGGCCGCGACCTTGGCGCTGACCTCGATCTCGGCACCCTTGTCGTCGTTCGGCACCACGACCGGCTTGGTGAAGCGGACGCCGTACTCGACGACGGCGGCCGGGTCGCCGGCCCAGTCGGTCACGACACGGATCGCCTCGGCCATCGTGAACATGCCGTGCGCGATCACGTCCGGCAGGCCGACCGCGACCGCGAACTTCTCGTTCCAGTGGATCGGGTTGAAGTCGCCGGAGGCGCCCGCGTACTGCACGAGCGTGGCACGTGTCACAGGGAAGGACTGTGCGGGCAGCTCGGTGCCGACCTCGACATCGGCGTACTTGATGTTCGTCGCCATGGCGATCAGGCCTCCTCAGCGGCGCGCGAGACGAGCTTGGTCCAGGCGGTCACGACGTGCTCACCGGCCTCGTCGTGCACCTCACCCCGTACGTCGATGATGTCGTTGCCCGCGAGCGACTTGATGCCCTCGATGGTCGAGGTGATCGTCAGCCTGTCGCCGGCCCGCACCGGGCGCGTGTAGGCGAACTTCTGGTCGCCGTGCACGACGCGGCTGTAGTCGAGCCCCAGCTCCGGGTCGTGGATGACCTCGCCCGCGGCCTTGAAAGTGATCGCGAACACAAAGGTCGGCGGGGCGATCACATCGGGGTGACCGAGTTCCTCGGCGGCGGCACGGTCGACGTACGCGGGGTTCGTGTCCCCCACCGCCTCCGCGAACTCACGGATCTTCTCCCGGCCGACCTCGTACGGGTCGGTGGGCGGATAGGTCCGCCCCACGAAGGACTGGTCGAGCGCCATCGGCTCGGCACCTCCTGGATGTGTTCTCGATCTGCCTGATCCACAAAACGACACGAGGCCGCCCCCGTAGTGGGGACGGCCTCGTGTACGAGCCTGTTTTATCGCGTTTCGCGGTGCGCGGTGTGCGCGTTGCAACGCGGGCAGTGCTTGTTCATCTCAAGACGGTCCGGGTTGTTACGCCGGTTCTTCTTGGTGATGTAGTTCCGCTCCTTGCACTCCACGCAGGCCAGCGTGATCTTCGGGCGGACGTCGGTGGCAGCCACGTGAGTGCTCCTTGACGGACGGGACGGATGGTTTAACGCATAAAAGAGTAGCCGATCGAAGGACCGACCCCGCAATCGGCTACCGTTAGTAGCGGTGACCGGACTTGAACCGGTGACACAGCGATTATGAGCCGCTTGCTCTACCGACTGAGCTACACCGCTGCGATGCATGCGCTGCGTTGGACGCGTACACCAGAGCCCCAATGCGGAATCGAACCGCAGACCTTCTCCTTACCATGGAGACGCTCTACCGACTGAGCTATTGGGGCGAGCGAGGAAGACATTACACGGTCGCGCGCCGATCGCCCAAATCCGTTTCACGCCCCCACCCGCCGGGAACGATGCCGCGTTTCCGTGCCAGGCACATGAGCCCCTCGGGCCCCACCAGTACGACTATTTCGGCGGTCCTCGGAGCGCCTCTGTCGCAGTTCTAGGCTCGACCCACCTTGCGTGATCTTGTGACGCGACACGCGTCCTCGCCGAACCCCAGGAGCGCGATGCCCGACAGCCCCTCCCAACAGCCACCGTCACCCGGCGCGCCCGAGGGCTCCGGACTGTTGCTGAGCGGCGCCCGGCTCACCGACGGCCGGACCGTGGACGTGCGGCTCGACGGCGGGCACATCGACGCGGTCGGCACGGCCGGCAGCCTCACCGCGCGCGGCTCGCGCCTGGACCTCACCGGCTGCCTACTGCTCCCCGCCCCCGTCGAACCGCACGCGCACGCCGACACGGCCCTTTCGGCCGACTGCGAGGGCCCCGTCCCGTACGCCCCCGAGGACGTCCAGCGCCGGGCCACCGAGGGCACCCTGCTGCAGCTCGGCCACGGGGCCACCGCCCTGCGCTCCCATGTGCGGATCGGCGGCATGGAGGGGCTCGGTTCCATGGAGGCGGTGCTCCAGGCGCGGCGTTCGCTGGTGGGGCTCGCGGATCTGCGAACGGTGGCGATGCCCCGGCTGCTGACCGGGCTCGCCGGGGCCGACGGTCTCGCCATGTTGCGGGACGCCGTCAAAATGGGCGCCTCCGTAGTAGGCGGTTGCCCCGACCTGGACCCCGACCCAACGGGCTACGTAGAGGCGGTGCTTGAAGTCGCCGCCGAACACGGGTGTCCGGTCGACCTGCACACGGACGGAGCCGATCCAGTGCGGCTCGCGCGGCTCGCGGCGGCGGTGGGCGGGCTGCGCACGGGCGTCACGGTCGGACCGCTGGGCGGGCTCTCCCGGTTGCCGGAGGAAGCGGCACGGCCCGCCGTGGACCGGCTCGC
Organism: Streptomyces sp. NPDC002790; assembly: GCF_040295505.1. Taxonomy (NCBI): domain Bacteria; kingdom Bacillati; phylum Actinomycetota; class Actinomycetes; order Kitasatosporales; family Streptomycetaceae; genus Streptomyces; species Streptomyces sp. NPDC002790. The sequence continues at coordinate 47,466 of NZ_JBEOVM010000040.1, forward strand.
GGCCGCCGGGGTGACGGTGACGTGCCTGCCGCAGGGAGGGTGCGCGGGGGTCGACGGGCGGGCCGTCGCGCCGGTGCGGCTGCTGCGGGCGGCCGGGGTGCCGATCGCGGCGGGCAGCGGGGCGCTGCGCGACGTCTCGAACCCTGTGGGGCGCGGCGACCCACTGGAGGCCGCCTACTTGTTGGCATCGCGCTACGGGATGCGGCCGGAGGACGCTTACGAAGCGGTGAGTTCGACGGCCAGGGCGGCGCTCGGCCTGCCGGAGGTACGCGTGGAGGCGGGATTCCCGGCAGAGCTGCTCGCGGTGCGGGGCGAACGGCTCTCGGGGGCGCTCTCCCTCGCGTACAGCCGGATCGTCGTGCACCGGGGGCGCGTCGTGGCGCGGACCAGCGCGGTGCGGGAGTACTGCGACTCGGCCGCCGTGGTCGCCCTGGATCTGCCGCGGCAGGGGCGGGCGGCCAAGTACGGCGGTGGGAGCCCCGCTTGAACACCCGTACGGGGCCCGGTCGCGCATGGTTGCACGGTGAACCGTCCGTCCCGGGCGTACCGTCGAAGACATGCGCATTGTCATCGCTGGGGGTCATGGTCAGATCGCGCTGCGGCTCGAGCGGTTGCTCTCCGCGCGCGGGGACGAAGTAGCGGGGATCATCCGCAGGCCGGAGCAGGGTGACGCCCTGCGGTCCGCCGGCGCGGAACCCGTCCTGTGCGACCTGGAGTCGGCGTCCGTGGAGGAGGTCGCGGCGCATCTGCAGGGTGCGGACGCGGCCATTTTCGCGGCAGGCGCGGGTCCGGGCAGCGGTGTCGGCCGAAAGGACACCGTGGACCGGGACGCCGCCGTGCTGTTCGCGGATGCCGCGGAGCGGGCCAAGGTGCGCCGCTACATCGTGGTGTCGGCGATGGCGGCGGACGCCGCGCACCAGGGCGACGACGTCTTCGACGTGTACCTGCGGGCCAAGGGTGCGGCAGACGACAACGTACGGCGCCGTACCGGGCTCGACTGGACGATCCTGCGGCCCGGTCAGCTGACGAACGACGCGGGGACCGGGCTCGTCCGTCTGGAGGCCTCGACCGGGCGCGGGCCGGTGCCGCGCGACGACGTGGCGGCCGTCCTGGCGGAGCTGGTGGACACGGCCGCCACGGCGGGGCTGACGCTGGAGCTGATCTCCGGCTCCACGCCGGTCACGGTGGCGGTGAAGTCGGTCGCGGGCAACTGAGTCGCGTACTCCCGCGAGGCTGCTGTACGGGCCTCAGAACAGCGGCATCTGGCCTGGCACGTGCGGGACCACGTACCCGTCGAGCGCGTCCTGGACGGCGCCCAGCTGGGCGGGGCGGCGGGAGCCGGGGCAGGAGACCAGCTCTCCCGCGGCGCGGGTGCCGGGCGGATCGTGGCGGGCGTAACGGCCTGCCACGACCGCGATCTCACGGCGGCATTCGGGGCAGTGTCGGCGGCGGGATGTGGTCGGCATGGGTTCAGTCTGCGTCGTGATCGCCGCGGGCACACGGTGAAACCCCCTCAGGAACGGCCCTGAGGGGGTTTCTTGCAGTGCGACGCGGCGTCAGATCCCCATGCACGGCACGGGCCAGCGGCGCATACGTGGCGGCAGCGCCACCGCCCATCCGTCCACGATCAGTGCGAGCCCTTCCTCGGCCAGGTGGCGGGCCGCCTCTTGGTGGGCGGGGGCGAGCGTGTCGAGCCGTGTGGCGTCGCTCAGCGTGTCGAACGCGGCGAGCAGATCGGGGTGGTCGAGCGTGAACCGCGCCGAGGCGGGGCGCTCTCGTCGGTCCATGATCGTGACGAATCCCGGACCGCGGCGGTGGTAGAGCATTCCGTAGGTGTGCTCGGCGCGCCAGGCCGCCAACTCGCCTGGCTCATCGGCCTGTTGGGTCGGAGGCGGAAGGTGGTGCAGCGTGCGGAGGTTATACGTAACACGGTCCGTGGGGGCGGCGCCGTCATACGTAACACCTGCCGCGCCCTCAGGAGCCCCGGATCCGTCATACGTATGACGCGGGACGCCGACCGCCTCCCAGTGGGTGCTCAGCCCCGCAGCCTGGCACTCGCGGAGGAACTGGACTGCCCGAGTGGTGGCGCGACCGTCGCAGGGCAGTGGCAGCGGCAGGGGCAGCGGCTCGCTCACGCGGACGCGGGTGCCGATGACGCGATGCGGGACGAGGGCGGGGAGCGCGGTCATCCGGAGGCCGCCGGGGCGGTCGGACCGGAGGGTTCGTTCGCGATGCGGATCGGCGCGGTGCGGGTCGGCAGGGACACGTAGGTGCCGGTGTCGCGGAAGAGGAGGCCGAACGTGACGGCCTGCGCGACCCACTCCCCCAGTTCCTCGGCCGGTACGTCGTGGCCCGCGTCGGCGAGTTTGCGCTGCAGGGCGGGTTCGCCGGCGCCCTCCTCCAGGATGCGCAGAGCGGCCGCCTCCCAGCCGTTGAACCAGTAGGTGCGGCGCGGCCAGCCCTCGCGGCGGTCGCGTACGAGGAGTGTGTTCTCGTCCTCGCCCGCCTGCTCCATGACGAGGGTCGACGAGGCGTGCTGGGCGCGCCATTGCGCCACGGCCCGCAACAGCCGGCCCTCCGTGTCGCCGCCGATACCGGCGTCCTCGGTGTCGAACAGGTAGACCAGATCGGCGAGTTCGGACTCCGGGAGCTCGTACACGTGCTGGTACATGTCAGCGGGGCGCCGCTTGCCGAAGCCCAGGGTGGGGTCGGTGAAGTGCGGGCTGAAGCGCTCCAGTTGGATGCGGAAGGCGCCGCTCGGCGGCTGGAGGTGCACGAGGGCGGGCATCTGGTCGAGCACGCGCGCGTAGTCGCGCACGGTCTCGCCAGGGAACCCGTAGAGGTAGTTCCAGGTGCAGGTGACCTCGTGGTTGTCGAACTCGCGCAGCGTGCGGATGTTGCGAGCGCCGGTGACGCCCTTGTCCATCAGGTCGAGGACGCGGTTGCTGAGACTCTCGATGCCGGGCTGGATCAGCACGACGCCGGCGGCGCCGAGTTGGGCGATCTGCTCCCGGTTGAGGTTGGACTTCACTTCGTAGTGGATCCGCAGGTCCCAGCCGCTGTCGGCGGCGAGCGGCAGGAAGTCCTTGAAGTACGCCATGTCGATGATGTTGTCGACGGTGACGATGTCGAGGATGCGATGGCGGCGCACGAGGTGTTCGATCTCGTCCCACAGCCGCTCGCCGGGCTTGGCGCGAAACGCCATGGTGCTGCCGTTGAGGCCGCAGAAGGTGCAGTGGTGCTTCTCGCCCCACCAGCAGCCGCGGGCTCCCTCCACAACCAGCTTGGGGTACACGTATTCGAGGACCGTCGACGCCTCGATGTCCGTCTGCCACTGGTCGTAATCGGGCGACGGTATGTGGGCCGGAGCCACCGTGCGCTGGGGGTCGGTGTTGGCCCGGGAGACGCCGCCGTCCCACCAGCAGAGGCCCGGGACGTCCTCGGGGGGCGTGCCCGAGTCCAGGTGGGCGAGGAGGGCCGGGAAGGCGTACTCCCCTTCGCCGCGCACGACATGGTCCACGTAGGGGTGGTTGCGGTGCAGTGCGTGACCCATGGGGCCCTCGCAGTTGCTGCCGCCGAAGACGACGGTCAACTTCGGGTGACGGCGCTTGAGCTCCCTGGCGAGGGCGAGGGACGCCACGTTCTGCATGAACGTGCTCGTGAATCCGACGACGTCGGGCTCGTGCGCCAGCACCTCGGTCGCGCAGCGCTCGATGTACTCGGCGGCATGGCGGCGCATCTCGAAGGCCGTGTCCAGGGTGTCGCCGGGCACACCGCGCTCGCGCGCATACGACCGCAGTTGTGCGGCTCCCCAGCCCTCGTCGTCGTAGAGGACTCCGGAGAACACCCAGTCGCCGATCCCATGGAAGATCGAGTCGCTGCCGATCGCCTCGTAGTCGCTGGGGCTCAGGCGACCGCCCGAGCGCTCGAGCAGCAGCTCCGCCCAGCGCAGCGAGCCGTGGAACTCGCGCACCTCGTCGGCCGGGCGGGCCTCGCGCAGCAGTTGGTGCAGCAGACCCACCTGAAGGGAGGGCAGGTCGATCGCGTGCCAGGGCATGGTCACCAGCCCAACGCGCATGACGTCCCGCCTCTTCTTGCCACCACAAGCCGGCTCACCCTATGAGCGCCCCATCCGCCGCACAAGGGCGTGCGGGCGGACCACATAGATCCCTCACACGTCCGCGCAATGTGATGCAGGTCACCGGGTTTCGATTCCATCGGAAAGATCACCGCCCGAACACGACGAAGCCCCCTCTGAACTGCGTAAACGCAGTTCAGAGGGGGCTTCCCCCAAAGTGTGGCGGCGCCAGGATTCGAACCTGGGAAGGCTGAGCCGGCAGATTTACAGTCTGCTCCCTTTGGCCGCTCGGGCACACCGCCTTGGGTTCGCTGCCCCGGGCCCCGCTTTGCGGCGGTGCTCGCTGGCAACGACGTAAACAATACCTGATGCACAGGGGTGCTTCGCCACCCGATTGATCGGCGGCCGGACGCGGCACGGTGGCTAGGCTGCTCTGGGTGCGACGTCCCCGGCGCGCAGCCCGAGCAGAACCCGGTCGGGACCCGAGCAGAACCCGACCAGTACCCGATCCACCCCCGATACAAGGAGCCACAGGACATGGCCGACTCCAGTTTCGACATCGTCTCGAAGGTCGAGCGGCAGGAGGTCGACAACGCACTCAACCAGGCCGCCAAGGAGATCGCACAGCGCTACGACTTCAAGAACGTGGGCGCCTCGATCTCCTGGTCCGGCGAGAAGATCCTGATGGAGGCCAATGGCGAGGAGCGGGTCAAGGCCATCCTCGACATCTTCCAGACCAAGCTGGTCAAGCGTGGGATCTCGCTGAAGTCGCTGGACGCCGGTGAGCCGCAGCTGTCCGGCAAGGAGTACAAGATCTTCGCCTCTATCGAGGAGGGCATCTCCCAGGAGAACGCCAAGAAGGTCGCGAAGACCGTCCGCGACGAGGGCCCGAAGGGCGTCAAGGCGCTGGTTCAGGGCGACGAACTGCGCGTCAGCTCCAAGAGCCGTGACGACCTGCAGTCCGTACAGCAGCTGCTCAAGGGCAAGGACTTCGACTTCGCGCTGCAGTTCGTGAACTACCGGTAGGACTGGACCGCCTACAGGGAAGCTTTGTAGCGGCCTACGTAAGCGAAGGGGCGGCACCCGACGGGTGCCGCCCCTCCTTGCTGCCGGCTGCAGCTCAGCGGCGACTGCGCGAGTTGCCGAAGAAGATGCGGTAGGCGACCAGGAGGACGAGGGCGCCGCCGATCGCGGCGACCCAGGTCGCGCCGTCGTAGAAGTCCGTGGATATGGGGCGGTCCAGCCAACGGGACGATATCCAGCCGCCGATGAAGGAGCCCGCGACCCCGATGAGGGTCGTGCCGACCAGGCCGCCCGGATCCTTGCCGGGCAACAGGAACTTGGCGATGGCACCGGCCAGCAGTCCAAGGATGATCCAGCCGATGATGCCCATGCCGCGTTCTGCCCCTCTGTAGTGCTGTGGCGCGTACTGCCTTGCCGTAGCGCCTTGTTACGTCATTCTTGCCGGGTCGCCGTGTGCGTCGACGCCCTGGCTCCCTGCTGCCCAGAAGGACGACAGGTAGGCATCGTGTGGTTGCACGAGCCCTTTAGTGTGCGGCACATGACACAGCCGGGAACTCCACTTCGCAGGGCGCTGGGTGTGCGGGACGCCGTCGTCGTCGGTCTCGGATCGATGATCGGGGCGGGTGTCTTCGCCGCGCTCGGGCCCGCGGCGCGGGCGGCCGGCACAGGGGTGTTGTACGCACTCGCGGTGGCTGCCGTGGTGGCCTACTGCAACGCGATGTCGTCGGCGCGGCTCGCGGCCGTGCATCCCTTTCCGGAGGCACGTACGTGTACGGGCGGGAGCGGCTGGGGCCCTTCTGGGGGTATCTGGCGGGCTGGGCGTTCGTCGTCGGCAAGTCGGCCTCGTGCGCGGCGATGGCGCTGACCGTGGGGACGTACGTGTGGCCGGGGCAGGCGCACGCGGTGGGAGTCACCGCGGTCGTGGCGCTGACCGCCGTGAACTGCTTCGGGGTGGAGAAGTCGGCCTGGCTGACGCGGATCGCCGTCGCGGTCGTGCTCGCCGTCCTGGCGGCCGTCGTGGTGGCGTGTGCGGGCTCGGGGAGCGCCGAGGGCGGGCGGCTCGGCCCGAGGCTCTCCGAGGGCGTGGGCGGCGTGTTGAGCGGCGCCGGGCTGCTGTTCTTCGCCTTCGCCGGGTACGCGCGCGTGGCGACGCTCGGCGAGGAGGTGCGGGATCCGGCGCGGACCATTCCGCGGGCGATCCCGATGGCGCTCGGGATCACCCTGGTCGTGTACGCCGCCGCCGTCGCCGTGCTCGGCGTGGACGGGCTCGCGCGGGCCTCGGCCCCGCTGGCCGACGCCGTACGGGAGGCGGGCGGCGACGGCCTCGTGCCGGTGGTGCGGGCGGGGGCCGCGGTGGCGGCGCTCGGGTCGCTGCTGGCGCTGATCCTGGGCGTGTCCCGGACGACGCTCGCGATGGCGCGGGACCGGCACCTGCCGGGCGCCCTGGCGGCCGCGGCACCCGCGCTTCCGGGATGAGTGAAAGGCGGTAGCGGGCATGGCCAAAGAACGGCGTGGGTGTGGAGTGACGGTGTGGCTGTCGGTGGACGTGCGTCAGCGCGCCTTGGCCT